>CALMAR010000147.1 GCA_937859855.1 uncultured Kineosporia sp. | reverse complement strand
CCGGGCCACCGTCGCGCGGGAGAGCTCGCCGACCCGGCGCTCGCAGGAGCTGAGCTTGGTGCGCAGCTCCTCGTTCTCCTCATTGAGGCGACGCAGCTCATTGACGACCTCGTCCAGGAAGTCATCGACTTCATCCTGGTCATAGCCTTCACGGAACTTGGTCGCCTGGAAACGCTTGTTGACAACGTCCTCGGGCGTCAACGCCATCTGGTCACCTCGCGGGAGAGACTCAATTTGAAGTACGGAGCCGATGCTCCGCCACCGTACCGGAACCTGACGCTACACAAAGGCGAGCCATCAGACCACCCGAGGATCAGCTTGCTGTGACGTGTCGGGCACAGCGAGTGATAAGTAGGCCCGAATGCAGCGCTCAAACCGTCAAATTCGCTGGTCGCGAGCAGATCTGGGCTCAAACCGGAAGCAAGCGCATCAAGATAATCACGACAAAAAACAACAGCATGAATGCCAGATCGAGCTGGATCTGACCGATGCGCAGCGGCGGAATGACCCGCCGGATCGCTTTGAGCGGCGGATCGGTGGTGGTGTAGATGCCTTCCGCAACGACCAGGACCACGCCGTGAGGACGCCAATCGCGGGCGAAAATCTGGATCCAGTCAATGATCAGGCGTCCGATCAGGACGATGAAGAACAGCAGCACGACCAGACCGAGCAGGCTCAGGATCACGTCCACAGTAATGACATTACCCAGTGAAGCTGGAAGAACCGCGTGAGCCCGCTCAGGACTGGTTGAAGAATCCGCGCTCGGGCACGTTGCGCACCTTCTCCGGGGTCGCCACCTCGACATTGGCCGGGGACAGCAGGAACACCTTGTTGGTAACCCGCTCGATCGAGCCATGCAGGCCGAAGATGAGTCCAGCCGAGAAGTCGACCAGCCGCTTGGCGTCGGCGTCGTCCATATCGGTCAGATTCATGATCACTGGCGTGCCGGAACGGAAGCTCTCGCCGATGGTCTTGGCATCGTTGTAGGTCCTCGGATGGATCGTGGTGATCCGGGTCATCTCCGGAGCGGAGGGGTGCTGGACCACACGTGCCACCTGCCCTCGTCCGATCGGAGTGACCGCAGCGCGCCGGCCATCTTCGCGCTCGTCGTCGTCCTCGGCCAGGACGTCTAGCTCCTCTTCGTCATACTCCTCGTACGTTCCCTCGTAGGCGCGGTACCGATCATCGTCCTCGGCCAGGCCCAGGTAGACCATGGTCTTGCGCAATGCGCTGCTCATCGGTACCTCCGCGTCATACTTCTTCAGCATTTCGACGGTAGCCGAGCGGAGGTCGATCTCCGAGGACTGCGCCGCCGACACGCAGGTGTGTCGCACCCTGACGGACAGCCGCCTCGAGGTCTCCGCTCATCCCGGCCGAGATGATGGAGGCCTCAGGGTGAGCCGGGCGAAGCTGATCCGATATCTCCCGCAATCTGGCGAAGACCCGATCCGGCTGCGCCACCGGCGGCGCCACCGCCATCACTCCGGCCAGCCGCAGCCATTTCTGTTCGCTCAGCTGACCGGCCAGGGCCGGCACCAGATCGATCGGCGCACCACCGCGCCCCGGATCGTCGTCGAAACTCACCTGGATCAGGCAGTCCAGCCGCCGGTTCTGGTGTTCCGCGGCCTTTCCCAGCGCGGTTACCAGCGATGATCGGTCCAAGCTGTGCACCATGCTGGCGTAGGCCGCCACCGAGCGGGCCTTGTTGCTCTGCAATTGCCCGATGAAGTGCCAGCGGAGGTCCAGGTTTCCGGTCTCCTGGACCTTCGGCGCGGCTTCCTGATCCCGGTTCTCACCGACGTCCCGCACCCCGAGCCGGTACAGGTGACGGACGTCGGACGCTGGGAACGTCTTGGTCACGACGATCAGGGTGATCTCGTCGGCTCTGCGCCCAGCTTGAGCGCAGGCATCGGCCACGCGACCGTTCACCTGATCCAGGGCGGCAGCGATCTCGGCAGCTCGATCGGCTGGCATTGTTCGATCGTGCTCCGCTGGCCCAGAGCAGGGAAATCGGTCTACTTGAGGAAGTCGGGGACGTCGAGTTCTTCGTCGTCCAGGATCACTGGCCGAGCCGATCGTGGCGGGTCGGGCAGTTCGACGGTCCGTGGCGCAGACAGCGGCTCGGGTTCGGGCGCCGCAGAGCTGGACCGGCCGGTGTTCCACTCCGGCTCGGCCGGGCGGGCACCGCTGGGACCAGAACCGTTCGAGCCGCCGGCTCCGTTGACGGCGTGACTACCACCCGCGGCTGGGGTGTACTCGTACTCCCCGCCGGGGCTGGCCGCCGGATAACTGGCGGGATAGGACGCGTGCACCGGCGCGGGCGGAGCCAGCGGCTGAGTCGGCACCGGGGGTGTGATCGGCGTACCCGCGGGCATCGGGTTCGGCGCCGGGGCGGGCGCCCGCGGCCTGGCCGAGGGCGCGCTCGTCCTTGCGCCGGCTGGGGATGCCGCCGTCGAAGCCGGCTGCGATCACCGTCACCCGTACCTCGTCACCGAGCGCGTCGTCGATCACCGCACCGAAAATGATGTTGGCCTCAGGATGCGCCGCCTCCTGGACCAGGCGCGCGGCCTCGTTGATCTCGAACAGCCCTAGGTCGGATCCGCCCTGGATGGACAGCAGCACACCGTGGGCGCCATCCACGCTGGCCTCCAGAAGCGGGGAGGAGATGGCGGTCTCGGCGGCCTGGATGGCCCGATCCTCACCGCGGGCCGAGCCGATGCCCATCAGTGCGCTGCCGGCTCCCTGCATGACCGACTTCACGTCGGCGAAGTCCAGGTTGATCAAGCCCGGCGTGGTGATCAGGTCGGTGATGCCCTGCACGCCGGACAGCAGCACCTGGTCGGCGGAACGGAAGGCGTCCAGCACGCTGACGTGCCGGTCGCTGATCGACAGCAGCCGGTCGTTGGGGATGGTGATCAGTGTGTCGACTTCTTCGCGCAAGCCGGTGATCCCGGAATCGGCCTGAGTCGAGCGCCGGCGGCCTTCGAAGGTGAACGGGCGAGTGACCACACCAATCGTCAGCGCTCCGAGTGAGCGGGCGATCCGGGCCACCACCGGCGCGCCGCCGGTACCTGTGCCACCGCCCTCGCCGGCGGTGACGAACACCATGTCGGCGCCCTTCAGCACCTCTTCGATCTCGTCGGAGTGGTCCTCGGCCGCCTTGCGGCCCACCTCGGGGTCGGCGCCGGCGCCCAGCCCCCGGGTCAGTTCGCGGCCGACGTCGAGCTTGACATCGGCATCGCTCATCAGGAGGGCCTGAGCATCGGTGTTGATGGCGATGAACTCGACGCCCTTGAGGCCGACATCGATCATGCGATTGACCGCATTGACTCCGCCGCCGCCGATACCGACGACTTTGATCACTGCGAGATAGTTCTGCGGTGCTGCCACGTCGAGTGCCTCTCGCTCGCCGGATGCCAGACTCTCACCCTCAACTTCAGGGTTATACTTATGTCAAGCTGAGCCTTTCGACCGAAGTTAGGCAAGAGGCCACCGCGCTTCAACGACCGCGCCGGTGTGTCGCGCCTCCGCTTGCCCGGATCGTCAAAAACCTTGGCCAGAGCGGTCAAACCCAGCCGGATCAGTGCGACAGCGACAACTGGCCCGATCAGCCGGACGAAGTCTCGAGCCGGCGCATGACGGTGAAGGCCTCGACGTTGCCCATCGCATCGTGCACCGGGTTGTGGTCATGCGGCGTCGATCGGTATTTCTTCCAGCTCTGGGTGTCTCGCCAGTCGCGCTGAAGGCCGGCCCAGTAGTCACTGATTCGCCGGCCGCTGTGACCGAAGGGGTTCAGGCCCAATGCCTTGTCGAAGTAGTAATTGATCCACTGGAAGTCATAGGCCGGGTTGTCGCTGACGAAGACCGGATGACCGGCGCTGACCTGCTTCAGCCAAGCTGCGAATCGCTGCATGACGTCGGCCTCTGGGAACGAGCGGCCGATGATCCGTGATTTGGCCGGATTGGCCGGATCTGGCTCGGCTTCGTGCAGGACGCCGTGAAAGGTGCGCCGGCTGTCGTACTCGACGGCTCCGAACTCGGTCATGACGCCCGTGGCCGGAGACAATCCGGTTGCCTCGACATCGACGAAGATCAGGCCCACGCCGGCCCCTTCCCGGCGGATAACAGGTCCATGCCTCCTGTGTAGCGGACCGGCCGCCCGAGGCCAACCCATGGCCCGGTACCGCCAAGGTTCATTCGGATGCCGGTCACTACAGCCGGACGGCGGGATTGCTGGGCGCCCGCACGTCGTAGGCCTTGCCGTGTTGTTTCAGCAGGACGGAGAGAACCTGTGCCTTGTAGCCACTTTGGCTGGAGTCGCCCCACTGCACGATGGCACCGGATCTCAGTCGCAGCCAGATGCCGTCCGGGGAGGTCGCGCCGATCTGGCTGACCTGCTGTTGCATCTCCCCCGGCAGAGCGGAGGAGACCACCAGGCAGGCCCGCAGGGCGGAGATGCCGCGCGGGCCACCCAGATCGACGTCGAACACCGGCATACCGGCCGGCACCTGGCTCGGGCCAGGTGCGGTCTCGATGGTCACCCCGTCCGGATCAACCAGCAACAGGCTGCCTGCGATCGATCGACCAGTAAGGGGCTGAGCGCCCGGAGCCGCTGCGTCGCCGGGGTGGGTCTGAACAGAGGCCGGGACGGCCGCGGCCGGCTTTCGCTCGATGATCTGGATCCGCAATGTGGACGGCCAGTGCCGGGTCACCACCACCCGCCGGACCAGCGGCTGGCGGGCCACCTCCCGGGCCACCTGGCTGGCCCGGGCCAGTAGCAGAGGTTCCCCCACTTCTCGCTGGCCCGCCGCACGGGCCAGCGCCGGATCGCTGCGCTGCGTGCCGGAGACCTCGACCTGCGCAACTGTGGCCCAGGGCGATCTCAGCGCCACCCAGGCGACACCGGCCAGCAGGACGAGCACGAAGAGGACGACCAGAAGCCGGCGGCGGCGCTGAGAGCGGACCTTGGCCGCGAAGCGCTCAGCCGAGGTGAGGGACACCGAGGCGGGCGAGCCGGGGCCGGGCGGCCGCTCATGACCGGGCCCCTGATGACCGGGCCCCTGATGACCGGGGCGCGCAGGTGCGGAGCGCGCAGGTGCGGGGGGCTGGCGT
>CALMAR010000146.1 GCA_937859855.1 uncultured Kineosporia sp. | reverse complement strand
TGGCGAACAGGACGGCGAGGTCTGCCGCTTCGGCGAGGGTGAGTGGTGGCTGCGTCTCGACGAAGGCGGCCGCCGCAGCCTGTATTGGCGACAGTTCAGCAACGGCTGGCTCAGCCGTAACCGCGCTCACCGGGGCCTCCGCGGCTTACGGGTGACTGGCCGCAGCGGGAGGGTTATTCCGAGGACGTCTTCGAGGTGGTGGCGCAGCGCGAAAGGAACCGGGCGGTAGCCGGTTTCGAAATTGCTGATGGCTGCCTGGCTGAGTGGTGCCCGGTAACCGTTGGAGTGGAGTTGCGACGCGAGGTCTTCCTGGGACCAGTTGCGGCGCAGGCGAGCGTCCCGGATCTTGTCAGCGTCGCTGAGTCCGGAATTCATATCTTCGGACATCGACGGCTCCGCGGTCGTCTGCATGTCGCTATACAACGTGATTCCACGTGGTCAAGTCAAGCGAACATGTGGTGTCGAGAGGAATCACGTGATGCAGGTGTACGGTTCGCCGCTTATTGTGCGAGTCGTGGCGGTACTTGACCATCACGGGACATCACAAGAGAGTGAGCGCCGTGCAGGCAGAAGACCCATGGAGCCGGCTGGCCCGCTACGTCACCTACTGGCGGGAAGAAAAGCTGCACCTGTCACAGCCGCAGATCGCATCACGAGGCGGCCCAGGCGTCTCCACGCAACGAGACATCGAGAAAGCCCTCAAGACCTCCTACTCGAAGCAGACCATGCCGAGGCTCGAAGACGCCCTCGGCTGGGAAGACGGCTCCATCGCCGCGATCCTCGATGGCGGAGAGCCCATCGTCCGTGACGGCGAGCAATCACAGGGCCGTTCACCCGAAAACAACGGACTTCCTGAAACAACAAGAACTTTCCGCGTTGGATTACCTCCAGGCGCGGAAGACGCGACAGACGCAGAGCTCGCCGAAATGCGAGCCAACGCTGAAGCAGCCATGGCGAAGGTCTGGAGGGAGATCCGCACGAGCAAAGGCCGGTAGGGCCACCGGGGGTGCCGCACATGAGTGACCTGCACGTCAGACGAGTGCCCGTCGGCACCGAATGGGCCAGCTACGAACGCGACGGAACCCAAGTCATCGGTTTCGATCCATGCGTTCCGCCGGCCCGCGCCGAGCAGATCCTGATCACCGAGCACCGCATACCGGCTCCCCGGGCCCGGCAGCTCGTCGCCACCATGGATCGCCAGAATGCGGCTACTGATCCGCCCTCTCCATAGCGATCCCCTGAACCCCGAGAGCCCGCTCACCACGCTGGGTCGGCTTCAACCGGATCCGATACAGCCGGCGTACCACCGCCCGCTGCCGCTCCAACGGCAGCGCCGCCCACTTCTCCCGCGCCGTCTCCAGCGTGTGCCCCATCAGCCCGGCGAACACTTCCCGAGGGTCAGACCGGGCTGCCCGTGCCAGCGCGTCCTCCAGCCGTGGACGCAACCGCCGGTTGATCCGCTGCAACTGCACCGCGTCGATCACCTCGTCGGCGTATTGGTCCGCTGCCTGATCCATTAGGGCCCGCAACCCCTGAGCCTCAGCCCGAGCCGACGCCATCTCATCCCGCTGCCCCGGGGACAGCACCAGCTCAGCCAGTTCCGACGATACGACCAGCCGCAGCACCACCTCCGACACGTACTCGTCGGCCTTCACCAGCGACCGGTACAGGTGCCCGGAAGGGCACCTGTAGGACAGGAGGCCCCGGTTCGCGGCCCGCACCACCGGCTTGTCACACACGCCGCAGCGCATGATCCCCGACAGCAGCGTCGTCGACTTCGGCCCCGACACCCCGCCACCGTTCTGCGCCCTCGACGGGTCCTCAAGGATCGCCATCAGCTTCTGCCACTGCTCGACCTCCAGGATCGGCTCCCATGCACCCTCACCGACCACCTCGGCGTGGTGGACCCTCAGCCCAGCGTTCCTGGCCCGCTTCAGCAGGGCGTTTACCTTCGACGGCACCCAACGCCCGCCCTCCGGCGCCGGAACCCCCTCCGCGTCAAGGTCCCGGGCAATCCCATGAATAGACCCGCCCGCCGCCACCGCATCAGCCATCCGCCGGATCACCGCCGCCTGCACCGGATCCAGCACCTCCCGCGCTATCCCCGTCTCCGGGTCGTAAAGCCGCTGGTAGCCATACGGAACGCGCCCATGCGGAAGCCCGCGCTCAGCCTTCTGCTCAAGCGCCCGCCGGATCCGGGCACTCCGATGCTCCGACTCGTACCGCGCCACCACCCCAAGCTGCCGTGCCAGCATCCGGCCCGCGGGTGTCGCCAGATCCCATGGTCCCGCCTGCACCGTCTCAACCTGCACGTGATGCCGCTCGATCAGCTCGATGAACGCTTCCAGCTCCAGCGGGGACCGGTGCAGCCGGTCCGGGTGCCACGCCACCACCAGGTCCGCGGCGTCCGCCTCGATCAGCTCCAGCAGCCGCTGATATCCGGGCCGGGCGCGCCTGCTGTATGCCGAATAGTCGTTGTCCACGAGAACGTGGGTGATGTCCCATCCCCGCCGCCCGGCGAGCTCACGGCAGTCGTCTTCCTGCCGGCCAACTCCGAGGGCCTGACCGGACGGGTCGTGGCTGATCCGGGTGTAGATGACAGCACGCGCCGCACTCATGGCCACATATATTGACACAAGTTGTAATACGAGACCTGTCACTGCTGACCTGCCTGCTCACCGCGGTCCCGCCGCGTGAACGCATCATCACCGTGGAGGAGACTTTCGAACTCCAGCCGTCGCATCGCGATGTGGTCGGAATGCAGTGCCGGCCAATGTCTTTGGAAGGGACCGGTGAGGTGCCGCTGCGCCGGCTGATCAAGGAGGCGCTGCGGATGCGGCCGGATCGGCTGATCGTCGGTGAGGTCCGGCAGGCCGAGAGCCTGGACATGCTGCTGGCTCTCAACAGCGGACTGCCCGGGATGGCCAGCGTGCATGCCAATTCGGCCCGGGAGGCGCTGACCAAGATGTGCACGTTGCCGCTGCTGGCCGGGGAGAACGTCAGCTCCCGGTTCATCGTCCCGACGGTGGCCATGAGTGTCGACCTGGTCGTGCATGTGCGCCTCGATCCGGACGGACGGCGCCGGGTGAGCGAGATCGTCGCCGTGCCCGGCCGGACCGAAGCCGATGTGATCGAGACTGGCGACGTGTTCGCCCGGCGCGGGGATCGGCTGGTGCGTACCGAGGGTTTCCCGCCGCACGCCGACCGGTACGCCCGGGTGGGGATCGATCTGCAGGCGGTGCTGCACGGCCGCGTGCACGGCTTGCCCGTCCTTCACGGCGGCGGCCTGCCGGGCGGCGGCCCGCCGGGCGGCTCGTGGTCATGACCGGCATCGCGGTGGGGGCATTGCTGGGCGCGGGGCTGTTCTGCATCTGGTGGTCCTGGTGGGGTACGGCCGAGCCGCTGCGCCGCTGGACCGGTCCAGACCGGGCCCGGGACGTCGTTCGCCAGGCCGGTCTGGAGTCGGTCAGCCTGACGGCGATCGCCGTCTGTTCGGCCGGCCTGCTCGCCATCGCCTATCTGCTCGTGCTGACCGTGTCGAAGGTGCCGGCTATCGCGTTCAGCTTCGGGCTGATGGCGGCCTGGGCTCCGATCGGGGTCATCCGCGGCCGGGCCGCCCGGCATCGTCAGCGGCGTCGTGATCTATGGCCTGAGGTGGTGGACAATCTCGCGTCCGGCGTGCGGGCTGGTCTTTCTCTGCCGGAGGCCCTGGGGCAGGTCGGGATTCGCGGACCGGAGCCGCTGCGGCCGGAGTTCCTCGCCTTCGCTCGCGATCACGCGGCATCCGGGCGGTTCGAGGAAGCCCTCGATCAGCTCAAGGACCGGCTCGCCGACCCGGTCGCCGACCGGATCTGCGAGGCGCTGCGGATCACCCGGCAGGTGGGCGGTTCCGATCTGGGCCGGTTGCTGCGCGACCTGTCCCAGTTCCTGCGGGAGGACTCGCGGACCCGATCCGAACTGGAAGCCCGGCAGAGCTGGACCGTGTACGCCGCCCGGCTGGCGGTGGCCGCGCCCTGGCTCATCCTGGCGGTACTGGCTACCCGGCCGGAATCCGTTGCAGCGTACAAGCACTCGGCCGGACCGGCGATCCTGCTGGCCGGCGGACTGGTCTGTCTGGTGGCCTACCGGCTGATGGTGCGGATCGCCCGGCTGCCCGAGGACCGGCGGGTGCTGCGATGACTGCGCCGCTGGTGGCC
>CALMAR010000145.1 GCA_937859855.1 uncultured Kineosporia sp. | reverse complement strand
GACGTCGAGGCCGCCGGCCACCGCGACCCGGCGGCCCGCAGCACCCGCGAGCTCGTGCTCGCCTACCCGGGACTGCACGCGGTCTGGGTGCACCGGCTGGCGCACCGGCTGTGGACCAGCGGGCATCCGCTGAGCGCGCGCCTGCTCTCCCAATGGGCGAGGGCCCGGACCGGGATCGAGATCCATCCCGGCGCGGTGATCGGCCGCCGGTTCTTCATCGATCACGGCATGGGCGTCGTGATCGGGGAGACCGCCGAGATCGGGGACGACGTGATGATCTACCACGGTGTCACTCTCGGCGGGCGCAGCCTGCAGCGGGTCAAGCGGCACCCGACGATCGAGGACGGCGTGGTGATCGGCGCCGGCGCCCGGGTGCTCGGCCCGGTGGTGGTCGGCGCGCATTCCCGGATCGGCGCGAATGCCGTGGTGGTACGGGACGTCCCGCCCGATTCGGTGGTGGTCGGCGTGCCCGGCCAGGTGCGCGCGCCGCTGCCGGAGGCGGTGGCTTCCGCGTCGTCGGCGCAGGAGCTGGACGCGGTCGATCCGGCCATCTGGATCTGACCCGGCTAAACCTGGCTGAGATCGCGCTTCGGTAAAGCTTTGACAACGAACGCCCTCGGACGGCCTCAAGCGCTTAGTGTAGTCAATCGATTACTTAATGACATCGCGGCCCGGTTCACGACCGGTCGGGCGATGGCAGGGCCTTGGTGAGTGGGCGAGCTCCGAACCGCGGGCGTCCGTCCACCCTGACCGGCGACGGGGTGAGGCATGACGCAGCTGTTCGCGGACGGCGAACAACTCGGAGGCGCGGGGGTGACCGGCGCCTCGGACGGCGCCCGACGTCCCATGATCCGGCAGCGCCCGGCGGCCGACGACCAGGACTTCGGGCCGGCCCTGACCGCGGGCAAGGGCGTCCGCGCGGTGGAGTGCATGGGTTGCAGCGAGCCCACCCTGCCACGGGCCGACGACAACGCCCCGCTCTGCCCGCGCTGCACGGACCGGCTGGACACACCGCAACAGGGCGCGGCCGGTTCGTTCGCCGCCCGGTGGTTCCGCAAGCGCTGACCCGCTGCCGCACGGCATGAACCGCGGGCGTTGACCCGGACGGGTGACCGCTCGCCGTGATCACCTTCTCCGGGGCGACAGGTCGGGCATCCGCCTGTCGATGGGTAGCTCGCCAGGCATGTCGAGCAGCCGAGGAGCAGCTGTTGTCCACGACCGTGCCCGCCGGGTCGCCCGCAGGCCTCGGCAGGTGGATCCCGCGCCCGGAAGGCCTGCCCGAGCAGGACTGGCAGGCACGGCACGCCCTCCTGATCCGGATGCTGGCCGCGCTGCCGCCGCTGGAGCTGGGCCTGGCCCTGATCCGCGGTCGCACCGGCGGCGCCGTCCTGGTCTGGACCGGTCTGGTCGCCCTCGGCTGCGTGGTCGCCGTCGCGGTCGGCGAGCGGCGGGTCGCCTCCAGCGCGGTGGCGGTCGGGACGATCGCCGGATGCGCCGGGCTGGTCCAGGTCTTCGACGGCCTGACCGAGGCGCGCTTCAGCTCGTTCGTCGCGGTCGCCGCACTCGCGCTGTACCGGGCGTGGACGCCGTTCCTGATCTTCCTGCTGGGCACCGTGCTGCATCAGGCCCTCGCCGGACCACTGCTCGGCCTGACCCCCTACGACCATCACGACGCCGTGCAGCACCCGTTCCGGTGGGCGGTCGTGCAGGGCGGGTTCCTGCTCGCCGTCGCCGCCCTGCACGTCCTGACCTGGCGGGTCGCCGAGGCGGAGCAGCAGCGGGCGGCCCGGCGGCTGTCGTACGCCGAGCGGCAGTTCACCGTCGCCTTCGAGGACGCGCCGGTCGCGATCGTCCTCAGCGACCCGGACGGAGTGATCATCCGTGCCAACCGGTCGTTGACCCGGATCATGCAGGCCGAGTCCGACCAGGCGGCGCTGGAGCAGTTCGGGCGCTTCTTCGAGGGGCGGGACGTCGCCGGCTTCGTCGCGCGGTTGAGCCGCCACGAGCTGGACGTCGGGCAGGTGGAGCTGGCCCGGGAACTGGACGACGGGACCCGCCAGTTCCTGGACGTGCGCGCGGGCGCGGTCCGGGACGCGGCCGGGCAGCTGCGCAACATCCTGGTTCACGTCAGCGACGTCACGCAGAGCCGGACGCACCAGGAGACCCTGCACCGGCAGTTCCGCGAGGACCCGCTCACCAGGCTGCTGTCCCGCCCGGCGTTCGAGGCGGACGTGCTGGCCATGCTCGCCGCGCGCGGCTCGGCGTCGCTGATCCTCTTCGACATCAGCCGGTTCTCGGTGCTGAACGACACCTACGGCCGCGAGGCCGGCGATTCCCTGCTGCGCCAGTTGGGCGACCGGTTGGCGTCGCTGGCACCGCCGTCGTCCCTGCTGTCCCGGATCTCCGGCGACCAGTTCGCGATCGCCGTCCCGTGGTCGCAGGTGCAGGCACAGGCGCTGGCGGCCTCGATCGTGCAGGCCAGTGCCAGGCCGTTCGACGTGGCCGGCGGGACGATCGAGCTGGCGGTGATCGCCGGGGTGTCCTGCGCGGCGGGCGTGATCGAGGTGGAGCACGCGCTCAGCGGTGCGGAGGCCGCCGCGGGCCGGGCCAAGGAACTCGGCACGGCGGTCCAGGTCTACGACGAGGAACTTCGCGAGGCGACGCAGCGGCGGATCGCGGCCGAGGCGATGCTGCGGGACGCGCTCTGCGGTGATCGGGTCGCCCGGCTGCCGGTCTGGTTCCAGCCGATCGTCAGCCTGGACGGCGGCCGGCTGATCGGCGCCGAGGCCCTGGTGCGGATGCGGGCCGACGGGTGCGACCTGGTGCAGCCGAGCGAGTTCATCCCGATAGCCGAGGAGACCGGCCTGGTGGTGGCCGTCGGCGATCACGTGCTGCAGCAGGCGGTCCGCCACCTGGTGCGGTGGCAGGACAGGCTGAGCTACATCTCGGTGAACGTCAGCCCGCGTCAGCTGGCCGCCTCGGACTTCGTCACCATGCTGGCCCGGCGCCTGCGGGAGAGCGGCCTCGCCGACCCGTCCCGGCTGGTGCTGGAGATCACCGAGACGTCGTTGCTGACGAACACGGTAGAGGTCCGGCAACGGCTGGAGGCGATCAAGGCGCTCGGGGTGCGGATCGCGCTGGACGACTTCGGCACCGGCTACTCGTCGCTTACCTGGCTACAACAGGTACCGGCGGACATCGTCAAGCTCGACCGCAGTTTCGTCGCCGGGCTGGCCGAGGATCCGAGCAAGTCCTCGATCATCTCGGCCGTGGTCTGGCTGGCCCGGTCGCTCGACATGACCGTGGTCGCGGAGGGGGTCGAGAACACTGCGGACGCCGAGGCCCTGATCCACTCGGAATGCCATACCGCGCAGGGCTTCCTGTTCGCCGAGCCGCAGTGCCCGGCCGACTTCGAGCGGCTCCTGGCTGCCGGCGTCCTCGGGCCCGAGGCTCTTTCCGAGGCGGTCTGAGGCTCCGCGCTTCGCCGGCGTTGCCGCTGCTCGCCGCGTCAACCGCCGGTAGTGGGGCCGTAGGCGTTGCTCTGGCGGCGCATGATCTCCCGCATCGACGTGCCACGGGGCACGCCGTAGACGGTGCCGGGAAAGTCGAGGGGTTCCTGGACGGACCACAGGGCGTCGTGCTGCTCGGGTGGAAACAGTTGAGCGGGTCGTCCGGCCGCAATCCAGCCGATGGGGACGACGCTGTCGGGCGGCAGGTCCGAGTTGACGTGAAGCACGCTGTTGATGCGCAACTCACTTCGTGTTCCTGCGCGGGAGCCCGCAAACATCGAGACGCCTGTGGCGACGAATACCTCGTCCTCGACCACGGTCCCGTTCAGATGTGCATGCGGCCCCACCAGGACCGCGTCACCGATCTGCAGCGGGTGGCGTCTGCGACCACGCAGCACAGCGTTCTCCATCACGAGGACATCGGAACCGATGACGACGGCTCCGTTGTCGCCGTTGAGCACGGCGCCGTGAAGGATCCGTGCGCCTGCGCCGAGGGTGACGTCGCCGGTGACGACCGCAGTCGGCGCCACCCAGGCTGTGGGATGCGCATTGCTCATGGTGTCAGGGTAGGCATGCTCGGAGCCTCGTGGACGGACAGTGGTACGCCTGGGGTCGCGGCAGTGGAAGCCGGTGTACCGGCGCCCCGGCCGTGCCGCCTCGGTCACAGTCTCGCTGCTCTGCTGAAGGCCTACGCCAACTGCATCGACGGGCAGGGCGAGGACGTCAACGCCCGGATCGAGCGCGCCCTGGGCACGTTGCCTGTCGTGGCACACTGATTGCCCCGGCTCAGCCTGAGAAGGATGCGGCCGGGAACTCTGCGGAACAGTTCTGGGACCGATCGGCCTCTGAGGTCGCCGGAACCGACACAGCCGCAGGTAGGAGGGCTGGCCGAGCGGCCGATGGCGATGGTCTTGAAAACCATTAGGGCGGTGACCCCGTCCTCGCGGGTTCGAATCCCGCGCCCTCCGCCCACCAGCTAGAACGCGCCCTGACCTGCGACGACGCCCGGCACTACTGCTTGGCGTCAGTCGAACATCTGTCCGATCGTCACCGACCCCCGTCGACCAAATCCGGCTGTCCGTGTCCTATCCGTGTCCTGGGTGTGCCGCGAAACTGATCATGCCTGGCACCCACACGACGTGGTGGCCTGTCGATCTTTATCGGTAAGTTCGGGTGCGCCGGATTCAACCATTGCGAGCCGAACCTAATCAGCCCCAAGGACACCATTGGGCCAGGATGATCACGCTGAAGCTCGAAGTACGCTGGACCCAATGGGACCAGGTCCGCAACTCGACTCGTGGGCATCGAGTCCAGGACGGCGACGCAACATGCAGGCGATCCGCTCTCGCGATACCAAGCCCGAACTAGAGGTCCGTCGCCTACTTCATCGTCTTGGACTCCGGTACCGGGTTGGGATTGCCCCCGAGCCCGACCTCCGACGCCGGGCAGACATCGTGTTCACGCGGGCTCGTATCGCAGTTTTCATCGATGGATGCTTCTGGCATGGCTGCCCTGAGCACGGTCGACCGACTTTCCACCACAACGTTGACTACTGGCCTGCGAAGATTGCTGCCAACGTCGTCCGCGATGCCGACACGGTCGATCGGCTTCGCCAGTCGGGCTGGCTCGTCTTACGCTTCTGGGAGCATGAGAACGCTGCCGACGTCGCTGAGAAGGTCTTTCAGGCGGTCGCGCGTCAAGGTGACTCTCCTAGCTGAGAGAGGAGAAGTAGCCGAGCGCGGGATCGTCGAACGTACCGATCACGAGGCCACGGTCAAGAAACCTGTTGAACTCTTCGCAACTAGTCTCCGGCAACAATGCGCACCCGTGACAGGCGGCGAGGTTGCAAGACTCTGGTCCCTGGCCCTTCTCCCCGGCGTCCATACAAACCGGGTCGGTTGAGCACCAATGCGCGTCGCTCAGTGACGAGCTGAACACAGGTTCTAAGTGATCTTTGCGCGCCATGCGCACCAAGCCACCCATAGTGCCTTCTGAGTCACCTGCTGCGGTGTAGATGAGGAGACCCGCCATGGCGCGGTTTCCATCGCGTGACACGTAGAGCCGCTCACGAAGGGATGCTGAGCTGTAACCGCAGGTGAATATCAGCTCATTGATCAACAAGTGAGCAAGCGTGTGCAGCATGATCATTCGGGGCGAGATGTCACGGGGCCGTCCACCACGATCGGTGATGACCTGCCCGTAACGGTTGGCAATACGGTCGGCCCGTGCTTGTACTTCGCCTCGTGCCTCCCATTCGGCCAGGCTGCCGGGATCGAGTTCGAAGTAGATGCCCTCTCCCTTCACGACATAGGCAGGGAGCCAATCGCGGTCTGGTAGCAGTGGTCGTCGACGGAGAAGCGCCTTCCCTGCCGACACCTTCAGCTCGCCCTCGCGGCCACGGGTGAACCCACGCAGGGCGCGCGTCTCGCGCAACACCGTCACGCTTCGGACACGCTCGACGTGATCGCGAAGTGCGAGGGGGACACCGGGGTCGGATGCTCGGAGTTCGTCATCCTGAGGTGTCTTGCGGATCATCCTGAACTCGGGATAACGCCAGATATCGAGATCGTCTGACTCGTGGTCGTCGTCCTCAGGTAGCTCATCCCCGATACCAAAGCGATCACGGTATGCCGCAAGCAGTTCCTCATCGGAGTACGAGTCGAATAGCTCGGCAGGAATAAGGTTTCGGATCTGCGCAGCGGTGGCGGATGCGCCAGCAAACGTGTGCACTGCGTTAATCGCCGGTTCGACGTCAGCCCGACGCAAGAGGTCCCGCATCGCGCCGCTAACCGCGCCAACCTGTTGAGGTAGAAAGATCGACGACTCGACACGAGGGAAGTACACGTTTCCAGCGGCCCGCAGGGCGCCTCGCACAGGCCTTTCGCACGGTCCGTCCAGCTCGTGCAACCAGGGCCGGGCACCGGTGCACATATATGGGCTGGAGCGTCCTTGCAACTCTTGGGTGAGGACCGTACTTTCGTTCCCAGCATCATCCTTGCGGCCCGCCATCGTGATACCCATGAGGGAGCGAGAAGCACCACAGCCTTGGCGCTCGTCACGCTGATTCTTGGCGTCATAGCCACAACGAACTACCTGACCTTCAAGCCCGCCTCCACCCGTTGAGAACAGGCGCAGCGTGCCGGCACAGTTTGTGTCTTTGGAGCGGTGAACCCACTTGCGGAACGGGAAGTCATCGATGTGGCCGCCCTCGCAGAGCGCTACGAAGGGCACCTGTGACATGCGCGGACCTTTGCGGTTGCCGCCCGTATGAGCCGGGTCCTGGCAACGGACAACGTCCTGGAAACTTAGCGGAACCTTCTTGAGGCGCTTGCAGTACATGCAGAAGGCATAGCGTGGGAAGCGAAGCGCGGGAACGCTAAGGCGCACGTTGCGGTGGTCAGTTCCGGAGCCCGGGCGCCAGTCCGGAGGCAGCCGGAATTCCTTTACGTTCAGCCGCGCTTCAAGACGCCAGTCGTGAACCGTAAAGTCCTCCAAGGCGAGATCGGTGTTGTCCTTGGGGAACCAATAGTCGAGACCGGCCGTAATCACCGACGTGCCGTCCACCAGAACGCTCATGGCTCCGACTCCGAACGGCGACACAAGTTGGGCACGCCGGATGCTGCCTGACGTCATGCCTGAGACTCCGATTCCATGTCTTCGGTGACGTAAGCGAGCGTGACGTCGAGTCGGCACTCGGCATCTACGCTGCGCATACTCATCGGCGTATCCCAGGTGATGTTCTTATTGTCAGGGTCCGCGAGTTCGCCAGCCGGCCGCATCAGGCCCTGCTTGGGGTCGCCCTTGAAGAAGGTCGTCGCAGCCCACGCCGTGCGTTCGCCTCTCTCCCACTGCCGAGACCGCTCGCCCACCCAGTGGTCGAAGATTGGCAGTTCTTCGTGATCCACGAGGTCTGCGCGGGCCCGGAGAAGTCCAACGGCTTCCTCGAAGGCTATTCTTGGGAAGGGGCTGGGCTCAAGTGCGGGGTCGACCTGCCGCATTCGAGAGATCGCCGCTGCGTGCAATGCACGCTTCAGGACCGGCTCAGCGAATGGTGTCACTGAGGTGGGCTCAACCTGTGCATAAAGTTGCTGATGATAGGTCCGGAAGCGTTCGTAGTGGCTCCGGTCGCGAGGCTTGGCCGCTCCATAGATAGTGATGACAAGACCTGGTGTACGAGGATTGCGGCCAACCCGACCGCTGACCTGAATGTACTGGGCAGTGGTCTTGGGCTGACCAATGATTGTCATCAGGCCGAGGCGGTCGATGTCGACGCCGACCTCGATGATGTTGGAAGCCAAGCATACGTCAACGCACTTAGCGTTCTCCGGACACGAACCGCTGGCGACGCATTTCGCGCCATCCACGCAGTCCGGATGAGGTAACCGAAACTCCAACTCCTCGATTGCCTTGGGGATCTCGTCGCTGCGACGCCGGGAAGTTAGTTCCATGGTATTTCGCGGGTAACGCGGTCTGATGCTGTCACGCCGCTGTAGGCCGACGAGATAGTCGGGAATGTCGGAATCCAGCAGTGACAGTGTGTTTCCGAGTTCGCGTAGGCTATTGAGGAAGTTCAGGTTCGTCCAGTAGCCGTCGCGGTCAGCAGGGTTTGGAATCTTGGGTCCGGCCTGGAGGGTTGCCGTAGCCACACGCACCTGAACGGTCTGGGTCGAGCCAAGAGAGGGGCTCATAACACCGAGGTACCTGCGGCCCGGCGCTCGGCTGCCGTCCTCAAGACTGGCGGGCTCGGCAAAGAACGAGTGCCCTTCCTCGAGGCCATGCGGCGGAAAGATGGCCACGTTACTTCGTCCGAAGAGTCCTTTGATCTGATCTGCATAGCGCCGAACCGTCGCTGTAGAGGCGATAATCTTTGCTGGGATCGCGGTCTCGCTGCGGTGATCGGTGGTCAGGTCGTCGATGACTGGTTCATAGAGGCCGACCATCGATCCCAGTGGCCCTGAGATCAGGTGCAGCTCGTCCTGAATGATCAGGCCAGGGGGTGAGTGGAGCCTGTGTCCGTCATTGCCCAAGCCAAAAAGACTTCTGGCAGCCGGCTGCCACGCCATAGTGGCGAACTTGTCGACAGTCCCAATCACGATTGATGGTTTGGACTCGTAGATGTCTTCGTCGATCACATGCACGGGGAGACCTTCGCGAGCGTTGTAGCGACATAGGTCATCAACACAGCGGAACACGAAGCGCCCTCCCGCCCAGACGTAGCCGGGAGTGTCCTGCCCCTTGGGTCGGCGGATCGGCCCCATTCGAGTGCCGCACCACGGGCACTTAAGAAGGAGGAATTGGTTTGATGCGTAGTAATCGCGTCGCAGTTGGCCAATGCTGCGTTCGGCGCTGCCCCAGGTGTTGGGGGTGGAGTCGTTGCCGAGCCACACGCCGATGCCGAATGGCGCGGTACCCAGCTCATCCTCCAGACCAGCTCGAAGGTCTTCGAGTACACAGATAAGGGAGGACGCGCGCAAAAACTGTTGGGCAGTGAGCAGACGAAGCGTATAACGCATTAGCGTGTCTGTTCCGGCATCGTCCGGGTTCCGCAACCGGCGGGAGAGCAGCGAGATGGCCGAAGCGCCGAGATAGGCCTCGGTCTTGCCTCCACCTGTCGGGAAAAAGATCAGGTCGACAAGAGCGCGTTTCGGATGTGTGGGGTCTACGAGTTCCGGTAGGCAGGCAAGAATGAAGGCGATCTGGAAAGCGCGCCAGCGCCCATCTCGGGGTCTAGGCTCAGCCGTGGGGTGTGCGCCGACCGGCCGGTAGATACCCTCGTTATCCTTGACGATGTCCCGGGGCTTCAGTCGGGAGCGCACCTGTTGGTAGAGCATCGCGAGATTCGCCAGTTGGAACGCCCGGGCGGCACGCGGCTCGCTCTGGATGAGATACCAGCCTTCCTGAATGCGTTCCAGCGCCTCGCGGCACAACTGAACATGGCGATTCGCTGCTGCTTGGTAACGCGGTGGAAGATCAGCTAGTGAGGCGGCCCGGCCATCGATCCACTCTCCATAGAGTGCGAGGACTTTCTCCACTTGGGCCACTCCGACCGGCGAAGCGTCAGCGAGTTCCTTCATGCTGACACTCACCGAAGTGCGTACGCCATCGGCGCGCATCTCATAGACGTCGGGGGTTAGGCTGGTGACTTCGTACGTCGGTAATGCGTCAGCGGAAACGCTCAAAACTGCCGGGATGTCGGCTTCGGTCGTGGGAGCGTCGTCCCACTTCGCCGCACAACCGTGTCCAATTGCATATGTGCGCTGATGCCGATAGAGGAGGGCGATCGAATCCTCTTCCTCATCGCTGTCGGGCCGCTCTACTTCAGGATACGGCTCGATGCGGAGTCCTCTTGATGGGGTCGCAGTGAAGCCCATCTGAAAGAATGCGCTGCCCGGGCCAGTGCCTACGATGTCATCGACGACTGCCACCGTCACGAGGCGAAGGTCGGGATCTGACTGACTCGGCACAAGCCTGCTGAACACCGATACAGCAGGCTTGATTCGGGGAGTAAGCATTGGGTCATCTATCACGGGCGTGGTCGCAATGGCCGTGAGCTTCCTAACTCGACGCAGCACGTTGGCTGGCACGACAGCGTCAAGAATGAATGGCCGTCGTACCCACCACACCAGTGGCGGAGCATCGGGAACGGTGATCTTGATCGGGTCGTAGTAGGCCCCAGTAACCTGTAATTGGAGCTGTCCATCCGCTGGTACGCGGACCTTGAAAGAAATTGCCATGGCTGATGGCTTGCGGCGATTGGCATCAGACAAGTCGAAATCGTCAGGGTCAGCCTGGTCCTGATGTGGGCGCCGATTGAGTTCGGCCGGAGGCTGATCGGGGTTGTCCTCATTCTCGGGCAATCCGGGGATGATCGCCGTCTCGTCCTCAACCGCTTCAGGGGTGCCGCCCGAGGTCCCGCCGCTGTATATTACGCCGACTCCATAGCGGCGAAGCGGATCAGAGCGCGTCAAAACCTCTTCATGTGTATCGCGATCATGAAATTGGCCGGTAGCTTCCTCTTTGGTTGCGAAGGTCCATGTTGGTCCTGAGCAGTCCAGTGGGTTTCCGCTCGGCGGTTCACCCTGAGACGGTCCGAAGAGTTCGCGTCGGACAGCCGCTTCAACAATTTCACGCGCCTGTACTTCGCTCATAATGTCCCTTTCACGCTGGCTAGGCCCGTGGTCTCTTCGACTACTCCGAATAGCCGATCGGTTGCCCTAGTCAGCCCTACGTATAGGACCGACTCAAAGTTAGGCACTAGGTCACGGTCGAGATCCGTCACGATCACGGCCGGAGCTTCCAATCCCTTAAAGGCTTGGATCGTGGCGTAGCGGAGTCTTCCTTTCCTGGGCGTCCGTCCGTCGGCAGCCTCAAGTAGCCCCTTCAGCCACGAATCGCTGGTCATTGTCACAGTCGAGTTCCGCGCTAGTGGGCTCAAGACAACGATCTCGGCCAAGTCGAAGCCGTCGTCGCGGAGCGCTTGGACGGCCTCGCGCAACTGATGTGATTGGTCGCTGCCACGCGAATATTTCAGCCAGACGGGGTTCATGCCGTCGTCGTCACGGCGAAACTTGTGGTACCCGGGGGTCAGACCGCTGAAGACGTTAACGCTGTACCCAATTCGTGGCAAATTACGACAGTTCATCCTCAAGCGATGCGATGGCAAGTGTGGTACGCACGCTCTGAGCAATTCACGTCCCCGCCCATCATCGAAGATCGCCTGACGTTCGAAGTCGCCAAATAGCAGGACCCGACCAGACTTTAGGCCACCCTTGACCATCAAATCCAGGACGTCGAGGTATGGCTCCGTGAGTAAGTCTTGAATCTCGTCGATGACCAGAAAATCGGCAGGATCGTCTGCCGATTCTATGAGCACTCCGAGTGCCCGCTCCGGCAGTTCGCAACGCCAGAAGTTGTCGCTGGCATCGCTTGGTGCATGCAACCCCGTTAGAGCCAGCAGTTGACGGTGGAATGTCCCGACACGGAGCAGAGGATCGTCCGGCATGTCGCTCGCAAGACGTCTACCAAGCAGCCTGTTGAAGCAGACGAGGCGACCATGATGGCCCATCGCGAGCTCTCGGCGGACCGCTTCCATGGCCAGGAAGGTCTTCCCTGACCCGGCAGGGCCGGTGAAGAGCACCGCCATGTTGTCTGCCATAGCGTCGAGCGCGTCGTACTGCTCCTCGACGAAGCGCACCAGTTGATGCTCACGCGCCGATCGCATGTCGCCTGCTACCACTCCCAATTCGAAGTTGGGCCGGAGGGAAATGGCGATCCTCTTGGCAGTCGCATAGTCGGGTCGAACGCCCCCGTACGAGAAACCGGCGAATGTCTCATCAAGATGTGCGATGCCTCCCGTGAAGGCACGCCGGATCGCTCCAACGGGGTCTTGTTTCAGGTCCTCCGAATCGAGTACTTGCCAGGTGGACCACTCTGGCGATGGCGCCAACATCGTTCGAGCGCGGACTGCTGTGAACCAGACAGCACTAAGGGTCGGCAGTGAGCGTAGATCGAACTTCCGTCGGAGTAGATCCTTACGGATTGAGTGCATGGCTTCGCTGGCCTGCTTGAAAGGACCGCGCGTGGTCGGCGGGTGATGACCCAAGTACCAGGCGCCATCGCGAAAGTCGATCTGTTCGTGCGACTTTACCTCAATGACCAACAGGCCTAGCCCGGGCGCGATCACTACGAAGTCCGCTTCACCTTCGGGGTTTCTTACATGCTCTGCGATGTTGAGGGAGTGCAGCACAATCCAGTCGTCAACACCGGTGCTGCTGGCAAGCGCCCGGTAGATGGATCGCTCGCCGGGGGGAGAGGCTTGTGGGAAAAACGGTGGCATCAATCGAGCCACTGAGCACTCCCATCCATGTACGGCAGCCGAACTTGGTGGCGCGGTACAATCTCTGTGAACGGTGACCGTGCGAGCACGCGGGCAGCAATCATGCCTCGAAAACCCTCGCGGGGTACGTCAAGGTGCACAATCCCGTCCTGCTCGAGCGCTCGCAGGTCAGCCTGGGCGACGGCGGACTCCAGCTCCCTGCGGAGTTCCGCGCTCGCTTTGTAGACAGCCCGCCGCAATGTGATTGCATTGCTGTACGTCGGCTGCGAGGGCTCGCCGAGCCACTCCAACAGCGCGGCGAAGTCGGCATCTCGCTGGGGACAGATGAGGCGCGGATCAGCCCAAGCGCGGACTTGGCCGGCCGACCGCACGCCGCGAGCCAATAGCTCGTCGGCGGCACGCCGGGCACCCACTCGGAGCAGCCGCTGCTGGAGCGTGCGCTTCCACCGTTCCTGGGTGGTAAGGATGGTGTCGGCGCGATAGCCGAGTCCATGAAGCGCTTGCTCAAGCATGGCACCCCGTTCTGTTTCGCCTTCGCGTAGCACCAAGTAGATTCCCGGAACGACGTCAGAGACTGCCTCGTAGCCGACTCGGTCACCCTCGGGCTGGCGCGGGTCAAGCGAACGAATCCGGTCGCCGCCGTCATCCAGCCATAGCGCGAGGCCACCGCCGATGAATACCTTCCATGCTTCAACTTCGTCACTTGCTGGTTGCCGGTAATCGGAAGACCGATCACCCCAGACGGGCTGTGGGAAGTAGACGTCCTCCACCTCTGTGTCTTCAGGCACCGCGTCGACGGGCTCAGCGACGTCTCCAATCCGGTGCACCGTCGTCCTAATCATGATTCGGCCGTCTGCATGTGGTCCCAGGCTGTAGCTCGGCACCGCTGTATTGGCGAACCATGCGGGTACAACGAACGTAACCTCAGGCGTCGCAGGGGCCGTCACCAGCGAGGACGATACGAACGCCGGCGGAGCCACGACGTAACTCTGTTCATAAGTCGCAGGCAAGTCACCAAGAGCACTCGGGAGCAGCACTGTAGGCCGCACTTCATCGGCTGACGCGTCGAGCCAGTGCTGGATACCCATTCTCGCCGATTCTTTACTCGCCACAACGACGCAGCTGCCTGCGCCTACTTCCCGAATCGAGTCAAGCAGCACTGTCCCAACCGGGGAGTCGGTCTCTCCTACGGCCGTCGTGGCGGTGACAATGAGATCAAGTAGCGACTGGTTGTCCACGAAGTGCCGCAGGCGCTTCGCCTGCCGCAGGACCTCTTCGGCAATCTGTGTCTGCGCCGGCTGGTAAGAGTTCGGCTGGGGCTGGGTCATCCGGCGCCAGCGCAGCGCGTTTGCAGGCTGAAGCAAGCTGGTCCAGACGTCGCTCCGTTCGGAGCCAAGCGTAAACAGCGTCCGTCTGATAGCCGCGTTGAGCAGGGCACCTCCAGGATCGCCCACCGCTATGACTGAAACACCGTGCTCGGCCACAGCCTGAGCGGCATCGTATCGGGCGATGACCTCGCCGATCCGGCTCACAGCGCCACCGTGAATGCCAGGGCTTCTACGGCCCGAGGCGGCGCCCAGCGCAGATTTGTCGTCACCGACAAGGGTCTACTGTTGCTGAGCCGCGCCTCGATGATTGTTTCTGCCGCCGACTCGTCGGCGATGGAGCGATCAACGACGCAAACCACTACCGGCACCGTTATGTCATTCAGGTACTTGATCGCTCCATAGCGGTCCAAGATTGCGACCCTGCACGAGTCGGGCAACGCCATCCCCTCGGCGAGGCGAGCCGGCGGGACTACCGGTGTCGACCACGTTGCCGCACGATTGTCGTAGGGCAGCACGTAGTTGCTCAGCGGCGTGCCCTGGTCTCGGCCGTCGATGCCGTTGCCGATCACCGCGTTGAGATCCTCCATTAGCCACTTGGCAGTTCCGACGAGCGTCAGATCCATCGGCGGGGCCGCCAACCGTTCCAGCCAAGTCGCGGCCGCCCCGGCGAACTCGGCCAAGAATCCGGGTGCTGGCACGTTAGCGGCGATTGTGGGTGTCTCTTTGCCAAGCTCAACCACAGCCTTGTATCGCGCAACTGGCAACAATTTTCCGCCGGTAAGGACGCGGGGATCACGCTCGTTCTCGTCTAGTCTGGAAAAGGCGCCCGTAACGATGAGTCTGTCCGTGACCGCGCGCAAATACTTCGATTTGTCGGCAGAACGAAAAACGTCGATCGGCTCGACGAGCTTGGGTGGTGGACTCGAAAGCATCCAGCCCGTTCCGATCAGCGCGGCGGCGTAGTCACGACGTGGAACAGAGACTGCGAGCACCAGTTGCCGACCCTCGAGCTTCGACACGTAGCGCCGGAGTAGCGACCCAAGGCCCACAAACGCCCCGATCCACGGAGCCGTCGCCAGCGGCTCGGTGGGTCGGTCGGCAAGCCCGAGGACTACACGTGGACGGTTCACCTTTGCGGTCACTGGCCGCTCGCCTTTGCGCATCCAACAAGTCCCATCTCAAGAGGGACTCTAGAGAACGCCGCCGACCGAAGTAGGCGTCTTGTCGTGATCAGTGCCCAGACACGGGCTGACGAGGCCTCCATGGACGCCTACGCGGTCAGCGTCTCGTCCTTGCTGAGAGATGATTTGCCTTGCGCATAGCTGATTTTATTGCCAATGCAAGGGACTGTGCCAGCGGGGGCGGAACGGCATTGGAGACCTGCTCCACTTGGGACGACAGCGATCCCTCTAGGACGAACTCACTCGGAAAACCTTGAAGAAGCATTGCCTCATAGATGCTGAGCCGACGATGACCCTCAGGGTGGACATGCATCTCACGATGACCGTACGCAACTGTCGGACTTGGCTTGTCCCACTCGAGGCGGCGGAAACTCCGCCTAGCACGATCGCCGTCAATAGAGCGTGAAAACCTCTGGGATACTGGCCTCATTGTCCAGTGGTTCTCGTGATGCGGTATCGCGGACTTGTCGAGTCCGCGAGCGTAATAGGCGGGAGGGGGAAGCGATCCGATGACGGAGCGCACGGTGAGGTCAGATGTTGCGATCTTCTTGGGCTTGAAGTTCAGGGCAACCCTTTCATCGCGGAAACCGGAAATAATTACGCGATTGCGCTTCTGGGCCACACCGTAGTCCAATGCAGAGTATTCACTAACGTCCGGGATGAGTCCGATCTGGCGGAACTTTGCGAGAATGCCACGAAAGATAGCGTTATGCTTTGGGTCGCGAATTCCCAAGACGTTCTCAAATAGAACGAATTCGACTTGGTACTTAGCTTGAAGCGCTTCAACGATTTTAAGATAGAGTAGAGGTAGTCGGTTGCGCGGATCGTTTGCGGCAGACTGAGTGTTGGCCCTGGAAAATCCTTGACACGGCGGTCCGCCAATGACGCCGATGGACTCGCCCTTTTCCAGCACTCCCTCTAAATACTTCAGGACGCCTTCAGGGCCAAGTTCTTCCAGGTCGGCGGTGACCGAGACCGCGTTTTTGAAATTGCGAGAATGAGTCTGGATTGCAGACGCGGAGAGGTCGACGGCGAACGTCAACCGAAAGCCCGAGCGATGAAATCCGAGGTCGAGGCCACCGGCTCCCGAAAATAGGCTTACGATCTTGGGCAACGCCATTCCGACTCCCGACTCGACTGACGTTCGCCTCGGTCAACGACTGACGCTGTACCTCCGCGACCCTCGCTGGCCCACCTGCGGACCAAACCCTAGCCGCATCACACGTCAAGGTGGCGGACCTACCTATGGAGGCAGTCATGGCTCAGGAAGCCTACGGTCGCCGCCGCGCGGCGACCGGCGCCCCTGTCCTGCAGGCTGCTCACATACGCCCGGTGACGCCCGGGGTGAGAACCGCGTCGACCACGGAATGTTCCTGCGCTCTGACGTGCATACTCTCTTCGATTGGGGCTACCTGTCCGTTCATCCCAAGTGGGGCCAACGGCGACGAGTTTCTACCAGCGAGCTGACTCGGGCCAGCCCATCGTCGTCCCGGTGCGCAAGGCCGACCAGCCCAACCGTGAGTTCATGACCTGGCACGCGGACGAGATCTTCCTGGCTCTGTAAGAGTGGTGGTCCATGGCCCGGGTTTGGTGCTGGGTCTCATGCATAGGTCGCGGCCAAATGTTGCTTGATCACGTTAACGCTGTCGAGCCCCAGGTCTTTGAGCATCGTGACGAGATCTTGCCCAGCAAGGATCACGACGGGATGGCGGTCTTCACGCACTTCCTTATACGCCTGGCTGTTGACGAACGACGTCGTGATCAGGACACCGAGTTGCCTGTGTCGCAGTCGGGAGATGAGGCGGCTGATGTCCTTCACTCCGACACTGGTGGCCCCAGGGCGGTAGCACTTGGCTTCCAGTGCGAACTCCACGACGACAGGATCTGCCGGTGGTCCGATCAGGAAGTCGCCAACCGCATCGCGGCCACCGTCTCGCCAGGGGCGGGTGACATCAACTCGCTCCACGCGGGTCTCATGACTTCGCCATAGATCAGCGGCAAAATGCTCGAAACGGGTTGGGCTGTCGGCGAAGAAATCGTAGACAGCATTCAGTAGCTTGAGATCCCCCAACTTGGGCAACTGCTGCTCGCGGCTGCGGATAGTCAATGTAGGGGGCGCCAGAAGTGGTTTATAGGAGCGGCTATTGATCCACTGCTTCCAAACCGGAGGGCATTGATCGCCAAGAGGGTTTCCGCTGAGGATCTCATCAAGCCACGCGCGGGTGACTACGCCGACGTCAAGCACCGTGAAGTGCGCTTGGTAATTCTGAAATCTGACGCCTCGTGTGGTCCGCCAGACCGCCACCAACTCCTCCTCGGTTGAGAAGCGAGGCGTTCCGGGTGCCAGCAATCCGCGGAGCGGACTGTCCGACCTGGTGACGGCTTGTCAAAGAGCAGGAAAGGCGGCACCTGAGCGCGGGCCACGGCGTCTGCGCGGCTCCAGGCGAATGAGTCGCGGAGGAGTGCGTTTCCCCGGCGGCTGGTCCGGTGCAGGTCGCTACCTGGCTTCCGGTTGTCTCCGTAGTAGGTAAACGTGCCCGCATACACATCGAGGCGGTCGGGCCAGTCGGGCTCGCCGCCCGTAGTGAAGAGCACAGCCAGGCGCACGGAGCGTCGGTCGACGCTGCCTTGGTACCGGAAGCCACCCTGGTTCCCTACAGGTAGCAGCCGAGCGATTGCATCGTCGCTCGCGTTGCCGGCGACACCACCCTGGTAGATGCGGTCTACGATGAGATCGGCCCGAGCGAGGCTCTCAAAGGGGATCCAGTCATCATCCACATCCTGATCTTCCCAGGTCTCACTCTGAGTCGTCGTCTTCTTTGCACTTGGCGAGCCATCGACATGCATAGATCCGCAGTACTGCTGCGAGGATTGGCCTTGGTCAGGCCGTGCTTGTCGCTCGCAATGTTCTAATACACGCTGACATGCACGTGGTCGTAGTGGCCGCCGGTGGGGGAGCGGGGGTCGTAGATGCCGGCGCCGTTGTAGGGGCGCCAGCCGGCAGTGGCGTAGCGGGGGTTCCGGATGTGGCCGCCCCAGATGACGTAGCTGATGCCGAGCCAGGCGGCGTTGGCTTGGAGCCAGTGGGCGAGGCGCCAGCCGATGGCGCGGTCGTGCTTGTCGGGGAATTTTCCGATGGTGCCGACGGTGAAGTCGCAGGCCCGGCCTTTGGGGTGGTCGGAGGTGGGGTTCCAGGTGTGGGGGTCCCAGCAGTGCACGCCCCAGGGCCAGCCGCCGAAGGCCTTCTGGACCTGCTGGTAGGTGTGCAGCATCCGCTTCGTGATCCGGCCGCGGCTGGTGGGGTCGTCGAAGTAGCCGTCGGGGCCGGTGAACGGATCCGCGGAACCACGGGAGCTGAGGTTCGCCGATGCAGGCTGCTGATCGGCGGCTACGCCGGCGGTAAGTAGGCCGCCGATGAGGACGATGGGTAGGACGGCGACAACCACGACGACGCTGACGAGCCACTTCACCGCACGTCCAGAGCACGGCGGATGTCGGCGGCGTGCGGTCCGCGCATCCGGGGGACGAGCCGCAGTCGTGCGGGTCGGATGCCGGTGACGAGCAGGAGGGCGGTGAACTTGGGCATGGCGCGGACCTGGTCGGCGGGCATGATCCGTTCGCGGCGGGTGGTCCGAGACGCCCCGGCACCAGCGCGACCAGAACTCCGGGTGGGGACGATGACGTCGTGGTCACCGACGAGTTTGGAGATCTCCTCGGCGAATGCCTGGTCGTCGAATCCGGCGCCGATGAGTTTGATGGTTGAGGCGCTGTAGAGCTCGGCCATTCCGCCCTCGCCCCACACGCGCCGTCCCTGCGCCCGCGACTGCAGGATGGTGACCGGGACGACACCGCGGGAGCCGAGGTGGGAGTACAGCCTGGGCAGTTCGGTGATCCGGCAGATGTTCGCGGCCTCGTCCAGCACAGCGACCAGCGGCGGGCCCAACCGGCCGCCCGGCGAGACCTCAGCACAACGGACGGCTTCGAGCATGACCCGGTCGGCGAACGCCGCCACCAACGGAGCTGCGGAGCCGGCGCTGTCCTTCGACAGCAGGTACAGCGACTGCCGCGACCTCACGAAGCCCGCCGGATCAAACGAAGCGAGTCCGGGGTGGGGGGTGACCCAGGCCATGATCTGCGGGTCGGACAGGCACGCGGCGGCGGCGCGGGCGGTGGCGTAGACGCCTTCGCGGGTCTCGTGCGCGCCCTGCGAGCGGCCGGCCATCACGTCGGCGAGCTGGGTAAATCCGCGCGCATGCAGGATGTTCCGCGGTTGCACCGACGCGATGGACGTCAACCAGGACCCGACCTGCGCCAACGGCTGCCCGTCCAGCGCGGCCGCCAGCAGTAGTCCGGTGAGGAGGTCTTCGGCGTCCCGGTCCCAGAAGTCGCCCCGATCGTGCGACCGGCGGATCTCCTGCACGAAATGCCCGGCCAGCCGCCGGGCGTCGGCGACGGTGGTGATGGGGTTCCTCGACCAAGGGTCTCCGGGACGGTAACCATCCAGATAGAACTGCATCTCTTGGATTGGACCTCTCCGCTTGCCTATGACGGTGGCGGGCGCCATTGCCCGCTCAAGCGTGGTCGAACAATGCTCCGCCGCCCTCACCTTTCGCCTGAGAGCAGACTCCACCAGCCATCGGTGAGAACGTCGATCATGAGGTCGAGCTCGCCTCGGTCGCGTCCCTGCGCCCAGTTCCGGGCCACGTGGTCGAGCTGGGCGAACGCCAGAACGCCGCGCATGTGTCGTGTGGCGGGATCGAAACGGCCTGCGTCGTCGAGTCCTTCCTGGATGTCACTGGCCACCTCCTCGATCCATTGGTCAACCAGGCCCCGTAGCTCGGGATCCACGGCTGCCGCCTCGAACGCGGCGACCGTGTACGGCCGGATGGCGTCCCATTGCTTGGATCTGTCCAGGAGCCAGCCACCGATGGCCTCACGGGATCCGTCCCGCACGGCCGCCACCAGGTCGTTCGCGGTGGATCCGTGATGAGGTGAGCTGATCCGCTCCAGGAGTTCGTTGAGTTGCGCGATCAGCTCCTTCATCAGATCGCTACGTGACGGGAAGTAGGCGTAGAAGGTCACCCGGGTCGTGCCGGCCGCCGCGGCGATGTCGTCGACCGTGGTCGCGGCGTAGCCCTTGGACTCGAACAGCTCCAGTGCAGTGGAAAGCAACAACCGCCGGGTCATCTCCTTCTGCGCTGCGCGCAGGCCCGCCATGTCACCCTCCCATCCCGGCCGCGGCTGGATCTTGGCCTCCTCGGCCAGCGATTGCTTGCAGCGAGCCAGCTTAGGTCAGTCCGCCGAGGGAGAGGCGCCGACTCATTGACATCCTATAATTATTCTTGACGGCATGTAAAGAAACATGTCATGGTGTCCACGGTTCTCGTGGCGGCTGACACACGGCTCGTTCTCCGCCGCCTTTCCTGTCCATCGAGGACAGGTCGTGCCGAGACTCTCGAAGGAGAGCGTCATGTCAACGAGTAATAGGGCTGCGGACTGGACAGATGCGCCTTCATCCGTCGTAGGAGCGCAACCCGCCCGTGTGGCCGGGACCCTCGTCGCCGCGTGCGTTGCCGTCCTGGTGGCCCAGATCGCCAATGCGCTGCCCGCGTCCCTCAACGGGCTCTTTCAGTCCGATCTGCACACCACTGGGGCCCAGCTGACTTGGATCACGGCGGCCTTCATGATCGCTGTGGTGGTCTTCGAGCTCACATTCGGAGTTCTCGGTGACCTCTTCGGCCGTCGGAGGCTGCAAGCTGCGGGCGGAGTCGGGGTGGTGGCCGGCTCGGTGGTGTCTGCTGTGGCCCCGAACGTGCACACGCTGTGGGTCGGCGCGGCGCTCAACGGCCTCGGCGCCGGGGCCTTGTTCCCCGCGTCGCTGGCTCTCGTGGCGGCCGTGACCCACACTCCGGAGCGCAGGGCCCGCGGAATCGCCTTGTGGGCAGGCTTTCTCTCTGCCGGCGCCGCCGTCTCGCCATTGCTGGGCGGTGTGTTCGCCGGAGTTGCCTCGTGGCGCGGCTCGTTCGGCATCGTCGCCGGTCTTGGCTTGGTATCGGTCGCCGTCACGATGCTGCTGTCGGCGGAGTCGACCGCGCCCGAGGGGCGGGGTCTTGACATCGCAGGACAGGTCACTTTCGCAGTCGGGCTGATTGCCGTCCTCTACACGCTGGTGCAGGGCGCCGAGGATGGCTGGGGACGGCCGCGCATCGTCGTGCCCCTGGTGCTTGGTGTGCTCTTCCTCGGCCTGTTCGTGTCGGTGGAGCGGCGGGCGGCGACGCCGCTGCTGAACTTGAACCTCTTCCGTAACCGGGCGTTCTCGGTGGCTTCGCTCGTAACTGTCGTAGGCATGTTCGCCTTCCTGGGGTCGGCCTTCTCGTTCAGCATCTTGCTCGGCGCGGTCCAACATCAGGCGCCGGCCCGGGTCGGCATCCCGCTGCTGCTCATCCAGGCCCCGGCGTTCGTGCTCATCCCGGTGATCTCGCGGCTCCTGGCGCAGGTCAGCGCACGCTGGCTGCTCTCCATCGGGTTCGCGCTGATGGCGGCGGGTGCCTGGCTCGCCTCCCAGCTGGACGTGCTGAACATGAGCCTGGTGCCGATGGTCTTACCGGCTCTGCTGATCGGTGTCGGCTTCGCACTATCGGTCAGCTCGTTCACCGCCGTGGCCATCAACACCGTGCCGCTACACCTCGCGGGCATGGCCAGTGCGACCACAAATCTGCTGCGTGACCTCGGCTTTGCGCTCGGCCCCATCATCGCTGGGGCCGTGGCCCTCGGCACCGCCGGGGACAAGCTCGGTGCCGCTCTCGCTACGGCGCAACTGCCGGCGGGCCAGGCGGCTGCAGCGACGGGCGTCCTCCATGCCGGCGGACCACTTGCCGTCAACGGCCTGCTCGCGAACGCACCGGGGGCGGCGGCACACCCGCTGGCGCTGGCCGCGCTCGGCAACGGATTCGCGAAAACCTTCCTCGTGTGCTCGATCGCGGCAGTGGTGGCAGCGCTGCTGACCGCGGCAGGACTGTCGAGTCGGGTGCACGAGGCCCAGCCGGTCCCAGAGTCGCTGCACGACCCGATGCACCCCGAACTTCCCGGCGAGACGGGCACAGTGGCAACGCCTTCCGACCGAGCAACCGACGGCCACCAGCGAGTCTGAGCGAGCACCGCGAGTCCAGCTGACACGGCCCGCCCCGCCGGGACGCGCCGGCCTTGCGCACCGTCCACCACGACGTCCAACCATGAGGTGGCCCATGTCCGTCCCGACATCCGACGTCGACCTCTTCTCCGACGAGGTCCTGCTCGACCCCTACCCGCACTACGCCCGGCTCCGCGAGCTCGGCGGGGTGGTGCACTTACCCGGGAACGAGGTCTACGTCCTCACCCGTTACGACGTCATCCGGGACGCGCTCGCCGACTGGCAGACATTCTCGTCCCGAACGATCGGGTTCAATCCGATGGTCAACGAGGCTCTGCAGGGCACCTCACTCGCATCGGATCCGCCGGTCCACGGCCAGCTCCGCGCGGTATTGACGGAGAACCTGTCCCCGAGAGCCCTGCGCGGGCTGAAGCAGCAGATCGACGCCAAGGCCGCAGCCCTGGTCGACGAACTGGTCGCGGAGGGCTCCTTCGACGCCGTCGACGCCCTCGCCCGGGCCTTCCCGCTGGAGGTGGTCGCCGATCTGATCGGCTTCACCGGCCCCGTCCGCGACAACATGGTTCGGTGGGGTCAGGCCGCGATGCAGGTCATCGGCCCGATGAACCAACGAACGGCCGAAAGCTTTCCCATCGCCGGTGAACTCTACGGCTGGTGCTCCGCAGTCACCGCCGACGACCTCGCGCCCGCTTCGGTGGGCGGCGGCATCTTCGACGCCGAAGCTCGCGGCGACATCCCTTCGAACACGGCCGGTCACATCATCCACCAGTACCTCGGCGCTGGGGTCGACACGACGATCGCTGCGATCGGCAACATCGTTGCCCTGTTCGCGGCGCACCCCGAGCAGTTCGACCTGGTGCGGAAAGATGCCTCACTCGTGCCGGCCGCCTTCAGCGAGGTCCTGCGCTACTGGGCTCCCGTGCACGCCTGGGGGCGTCACGTCACCACGGACGTGGAGATCGACGGCGCAACGGTACCGGCCGGCTCGCAGGTCGCGGTCCTCTTCGGCGCCGGCAACCGCGACCCGCGTCACTACCAGAAACCGGATGCCTTCCTGATCGAACGCAACCCGGTGGACCACCTGTCCTTCGGTTACGGCCCCCACGGTTGCGCCGGCCAGGGCTTGGCGCGCTTGGAGGCACACGCCGTGATCGAGGCCCTCGTCGCCCGCGTCGAACGCCTGGTGGTCGGTCAGGAGATCCGGGTGCCGAGCAACATCACCCGCAGCATCGAGAAGCTGCCCGTCCTGGAAGTGGTACGCGCGTGAAGATTGCCGCGGACCGAGACCGGTGCGAGGGCCACGGCCTGTGCAGCGACACGGCGCCTGAGGTCTACGAACTGGACGACGACGCGGTCGTCGTTCTGCGCCACGAGGTCGTGCCCACCGAGCTGGAGCGCAAAGCCGAAGCCGGGGCGCGGGTCTGCCCGGTCGCGGCGCTGCGGGTCCAGCCATGAGCCTTCGCGAGGTCGTCGTCGTCGGCGGCTCCATCGCTGCGCTGACTGCGGTGCAGATGCTGCGGATGGAGGACTTCGACGGCCGGATCACCATGCTCAGCGACGAGGACGTGCCGCCCTATACACGGGTGCCGCTCTCGAAGGGGGTGCTCGCCGGCACCGAGTCGATCGATGACATCGTCCTGCCTCCGCTGAGCGACGACGTCGACCTGCGCCTGCAGACACCGGCGACAGCGCTGGATATCGACGCGCGAAGGGTGCACACCTCAGCCGGCTCCGTGCCCTACGACGGTCTGATCATCGCGACCGGCGGCCGTGCCCGCCGCTTGGGGCGACCCGATCAGGACGAACGGGTGCTGCGATCCCACACCGACTGCGCCCGCTTGCGTGACGATCTCACGGCGGCCTCCTCGGTGCTCGTCGTGGGTGGCGGTTTTCTCGGCATGGAGATCGCTTCGACCGCACGCACGCTGGGCAAGGACGTGACGGTCGTTGACCTGGCACCCCCGCTGGACCGGTTGCTTGGCACCGTCGTAGCAGGGTACGTGCGGTCCGCGGCCATGCGGGCAGGTGTCCGCATCGTCGTCGCCGACGGGGGAGTCCGGCTGCTTGGCACCCCCAGCCCGACCGGGGTGGAACTGGTCGACCGCAGCCGCCTGGAGGCCGATCTGGTCATCTCGGCGGTCGGGGACGTGCCCAACGTCGAATGGCTTGCTGGCTCCCGAGTAGCACTGCACAGTGGGATCGTCGTGGACCAGCACTGCCGGATCGCCCCCGACGTCGTCGCGGCTGGAGACGTGACTGTGATCCCGCAGGGCGACGGGAAGCTGACCCGCTCACCGCACTGGACCAACGCCGTCGAGCAGGCCCGGGCCGCCGTCCGCGCCCTGCTGCACGGGGGCCGAACTCCGCCGTACCGACCATCGCAGTACTGCTGGACCGAACAGTTCGGGCTCGACCTCAAGCTGGTCGGTGACCTGGACCCGGTCGGCGAGGCGACCGTGCTCGACGGTTCACTCGACGACGGCTGCGCGTTGCTGGCGTGGCCCGACGCGGCCGCGCCGCGCAGCGTCATCGCGATCAACCACCACACGCCGCCGGCGAAGCTCAAACGCCTCCTCATGCCGGCTGCCGGAAGACCGGCAGCATGATCGTCAACGACGGACGCGTCCGGCCGCGCCGGCGCGGAACTGACGAAAGGCCATCCTCATGACGGGCATTCAGCCGGACATACGCCGGACGGTCAACACCGTCCTGGGTCCTGTCGCCGCCGACGACCTCGGGGTCGTCGCTGTCCACGAGGCTCTTCTGTCTGTGGTCCCCGGGGCTGAGCACGCCTACGACATCACCATGGACCGCGCAGAGATCTTCACGACCCTGGTGGGAAAGCTGACGGACTTCCGCGAGCACGGCGGAGGGACGATCGTCGACGGCACCGGCATGTTCCACGGTCGCGACGTCAGGTTGTACGAGGCTCTCTCGCGCTCGACCGGCGTGCACATCGTCGCGTCGACCGGCATGGGCCCGGAGGAGATGCTCGGCGGCTACTTCCTGACACCGCAGACCAATCCGCCGACGCCGTGGCCGGCCGAGAAGTTCGCCGACCTCTTCACCAAGGAGATCACTGAGGGCATGGTCGTTCCCCGGATCGAACGTCGCGGTGTCGCAGGCCTGGTGGCTACCGCCGCAAACCGGCACGGTATGACGGCCACCGAGGAGAGCCTGTTCCGCGGCGCAGCACGAACCGCCCTAGACACCGGGGTCCCGGCCTCCATCCGCTACGGGAACGACGTCGTCCATGACCTTGAGGTCATCCTCGATGAGCAGTTGCCGGCTGATCGAGTGGTGGTCGGCGCTCTCGACCGCAAGGATGCGGTTGCCAGCGCCGCTGCGTGCGAGATCGCCCGTCGCGGAGCCTATGTCGCCCTCGATCACGTAGGCCTGGACGACGATGAGCACGTCACCGACGAGGACCGTGCCGCGTTGGTCGTCGAGCTCGTCGAGGCGGGCTACGGTCATCAAGTTCTCCTGTCCAGCAACGCGATCGGTGTCGCGAAGGGCCTGCCCGGCCACGACGTGCCGTACAGCTACGTCATCTCGACGTTCGTCCCGCTGGCGAAGTCACGCGGACTCACCGACACGGCCGCCCGGCGCATCCTGGTGGACAACCCGCGCACCCTGCTTACCGTGCGCCCACCCCGCCAACGAAAAGTGCTGAGGTGACGGTGTCATGTCCAGGGTGAACACCGTTCTGGGGCCGATGGCGGCCGAGCAACTCGGGATCGTGGCCGTGCACGAGCACATCGGATACGGCATGCCGGGATCCGAGCTGGACACGAGATGGTGGAAGACCCCTGAGGACCGCTATGCGGAGACCATCCCGAAGCTGCGCCAGTTCCACGAGTACGGCGGCGGGACCTTCGTCGACGTGACCGGGATCTGCAACGGTCGGGACGTTGACTACTACAAGTCGCTGTCCGAGAAGACCGGCGTCAACATCGTCGCCTGCACCGGCTTCGTCGGCGGTGACACCGCTCTGCCCTTCTTCGCTCGTGCAAGCGTGGACTACCTGACCCGGCAGTTCACCCATGAGATCACCGTCGGCATCGGGGACACTGGCAGTCGCGCCGGCGTGATCAAGGTCGGGGTGAGCCGCGGTGGTCGGATGACGCAGCTGGACAAGCGCATCTACCGCGCTGCCGCCCGGGCCTCCCTGACCACCGGCGTGCCGATCATGACCCACTTGGCGATCGACGCGGAGAACGCGATCGCGATCTTCCAAGAAGAGGGGCTCTCGCTGGATCGCGTGCTCTTCGGGCACGCCGACGACGGCATCAACGCGGAGAAGACCCGCGACACCTGGATCGCCGAGCAGGGGGGCCGCGTTGGCTTCGACACCTTCGGCTACGAGACCGAACTGGAAGACCCGCCTTTCTGGGCCCGCCCGCGCAAGGAGCGTTTGGCGCACTTCCTGCGTTTCATCGACGGCCATCTCGGCCAGGCGCTCGCCTCGGCCGATGCCAACTGCAGCCCTCTCGGCTGGCCCGGTGTGAAGGGCCACACGGTCAATTACATCTTCGAGGACCTCATCCCCGACCTGCGTGACGCCGGACTCGACGATGCCGCGATCACCACGCTCTTCGTCGACAACCCCGCCAGCTTCCTGACCGTCCAATCCTGAGGGGAAACCCCACGCCATGCATTCCTCGGATCTGAAGAACCTGGACGTCGCGATCGTCGGCGCCGGGTACGGCGGCGCAGCCGCCGCCAAAGCCGTGAGCCTGCTCGGTGCCAACGTCACCGTGTACGAGCAGGCCACCCGGATCCGTGAGGTGGGGGCAGGTATCGGACTGCGGCCGGCCACCATGGACCAGTTCCGCCAATGGGGGATCTTCGACTCGATCGCCGCCGTGAGCTCGCCCAGCGACTATTTCGAGATCCTTACCGCCACGGGCCAACCGATCATGAAGGAGGCCTGGCCGGGAATTCACGACTTCGCCCAGGTGACGAAGACCCACCTGATCCACCGAGGTGACTTCATCGAGGCCCTCCTCGGTGTTCTACCCGCCGGCATGGTGCGTCTCGGTCACCGGACAACGCACATCGAGGACCAGGGCGATCGCGCAACCCTTACCTTTGCCAACGGCCACCAGGTGACGGCCGATCTCGTGATCGGCGCCGACGGCATCCGCTCGGTGGTGCGCGAACAGCTGTTCGGCGGCAAGCCCCCGGTCTTCTCCGGCGAGCACGCCTACCGTGCGGTGATCTCGGCTGACGACGCCCACGGCATGGTCGTCGACGACAACCTGCGAATGTACATCGGGCGGGGAACGAAACTGTACTTCCTGCCGCTGCGCCATCGAAACCAGGTCTCCTTCGACATCACGGCCCTGTGCCCGGACGGCACCTGGACGCCTGAGGTCACCAAGGACGACCTGCTGCGGGTCGTCGAGGGTTTCGACGAGCGCCTGGTCGACATCACCCTCAACATCGATCTGTCGACTGCGAGCATTCGCGCCGTGTATGACATAGACCCGGTCGAGCAGTGGCACACCGACTCGGTGGTGCTGCTGGGCGACGCCGCTCACTCGATGCTGCATCACCAGGGTCAGGGCGCAAACTCGGCGATCATCGACGCGGGGGAGCTGGCCCGCGCTCTGCAAAAGGCTGACTCCGTGCGCGACGCACTGGTCATCTACCAGGCGAACCGCAAGCCCGTGACGGACGAACTGCAGCGGATCTCTCGGCAGGGCTGGACTGAGGATGAGGTCAACGACGTCTTTCCCGGCCAGAAACCCGAGTCCCAGCAACCCAGTGTGCGGGCCTGACGCGATGGGTCTGCATCCCCGGATTGCGGAGATGGTCGCTGGCCTCCCTGCGCCGGAATTTCCGCTGGACCCCGCGACCATGCGCGCGGAGGAGGAGGCACACGTCCCGCCGCCCGCCTCCCGTCTCCCGCTGCCTGCTATCGAGGACGCGATAGCGCAGACGCCGAGCGGGCCCGTACCGGTACGCATCTACACGCCGACGGACGCCGAGGATTACGGGCTACTGGTGTACCTGCACGGTGGCGCGTTCTTCCTCGGCAGCCTCGACACCCACGACCACGTCGCACGGTCCCTGGCGGCCGAGACCGGCTGCAAGGTGGTCTCCGTCGGCTACCGCCTTGCGCCCGAGGCCGCATACCCGGCGGGCCTCCAGAACTGCTACGGCGTCCTGCGATGGGCAGCGGACAACCGTGAGCTCCTGCGGTGGGACGGCTCGACGCTCGCTGTCGTCGGTGACAGCTCGGGTGGCACCTTCGCGGCCGCTGTCGCAGCCATCGCCCACGACGACGGGTTCGACCGGGTCACGCATCAGATCCTCTTCTACCCATCACTGGACCTGGACTTCGACGTCGACCGGTATCCGTCTCTTCGGGAGAACGCGGAGGGGTACGGCTTGGAGACGGCGGGGCTGAAACCGTTCAACGCGTTCTACCTCGACAGTGGCGCGGACCCGGCCGATCCGCTGGTCTCGCCGATCAAACGGGAGGACCTCACCGGCCTGCCGCCGGCCCTGATCATCACTGCCGAACACGACCCCCTGCGCGACGAGGCAGAGCTGTACGGACGTCGACTGGAGGAGGCCGGAGTGAACGTCCTGGTGATCCGTTACGCCGGAGCCGGCCACGGGTTCGTCCAGCACTTCTCCTGGATCCCGGACTACTACCGGGTATTCGAGCAGACCCGCGACTTCCTCAATCGTGACAGGCAGACAGGAGCATGAGCCGCGAGGTCGCCGTTCACCCCCTGATTTCCCCCTGGGGGCGGTTCGGCCTGTTCAGCTTCTACATCGACGCACCCGAACCCGCCATCGTCGACACGGGTATCGCATCGTCACCCGCCGAGGGGATGGCACCCGCCCTGAAGTCCATCGGGCGGAACATCGAGGACGTCCGGTGGATCTTGCTGACTCACGGTCACATCGACCATGTCGGCGGTGCGCACGCCCTGCGGGAAATCACCGGCGGGAAGGCCCAGGTCGCGATTCACCAGGCCGACGCGCACTACCTACGGTCGCGGGCGGCGCACGTGGATCAGTACGCAGCCGTTCGGCAGCAGTATCTGCACGACCCGCACGGCGTCGACAAGCAGGCAGCGGCAGCAGCCGCGGTGATTTCGGGACAGATGGAGCCCTCGATCCTGCTGAGTGGTGGCGAAACCCTCTCTCTCGGTGGGGACGTCACCGTCACGGTGCACGCCGTGCCAGGGCACACATCGGGCTCCGTCGCCTACGTCCTCGACGGCCAGAACTGCGTATTCGTGGGCGACGCCGCCCAGGTCCACGGTGCCGCCAACGGCTTCCCCGGCTACGAAGACCCCATCGCCTACCGTTCGAGCCTGCACTACCTGCTGGACGAGATCCGCCCGGACCACCTCTACCTGGGCCATCCCTACCGCCGGACCGACGGAACGGCGCACGGGGTGCACCTGGACCGGCACCAAGCGCGCGAGGCGCTCCAGGAAAGCCTGGACGTCGAGGCCCGGATCGCCGCCGCTGCCGAACGCCGTCTGTTGGACGGCCGGCCGGACACGGCCTCGGTCTACTCCCCGTACACCTCGGTGGCCGAGGAACTCGGTTACACCGGCGACCCCACACTCGAGCCCTCGCCGTTCTTCACCACGTTGCACGGCTATGGCAGTAGGTCTGAACGTCAGAAAGGAAAACCGTGATGGCAGGACAGCAAACGCTGGACGCTGGCGGTCGGAAGATCATCGTCTGTACGGACCTGGCCGTCCCGATGCGCGACGGGGTCGCCCTAGCTGCCGATCTCTACCACGGACCCGAGGATAAGCCGCGGCCGGTCCTCGTGGCGATGAGTCCCTACGGCAAGGATCTTCAGTCCCAATCGCTGAAACTACCACCGCAGCGCCGACCCGGCCCGCTGTGGGACGGGTGCCTGGAAGCCGGGGACATCGCGCGGATTGTCGGGGAGGACTACGCCCACATCATTGCGGACCTGCGCGGGTCCGGCGCGTCCGGGGGACAAATGATCGGCAACTACAACGCCGGCGGCGTACCACTGGGCCAGGACGCCTACGACCTGATCGAGTGGGTGGCCGACCAACCATGGTGCGACGGGAACGTCGGCATGGTCGGGGTCTCCTACTTCGCCTCCATGCAGGTGCTCGCCGCGGCGGAACGACCCCCGCACCTGAAGGCCATCTTCGTCAGCGGCGGTCACTACGACTTCTACGAGACCACCTATCACGGCGGCATCATGTGGTTCATGCCCCGTGCGGCCAGGGAAGGCCGTGGCGGCGACTCCGGGATCGCCGTCACCGACGTCAGATCGCGCATGCTGGAACAGTTCACACCCGAGGAGCTGACCAAGCGCGTCGACGCACGGCTGGCCGACCCCGATGTTCAACGATGGCCCACCCTCGAACACGTACTCCGCTACCCCAAGAACCGCGAGCTCTGGTACGACATCGTGCTCAACGAGCTGGACGGCGATTGGTACGAAGAACGCAATCCCATCACCCTCGCTCCCAACATCGACATCCCGGTCTACGTACAGATCAACTGGGGCCGCGGCTGGACCGTCGACGGAAGCATCGAACTGTTCAAGACCCTTGGGAGCGTCAAGAAGCTGGACCTGCTGCCCTACCCGCCAATGCAAGAACGGCCCTTCCACGAGGTCCACGACGACATGTTCCGGTGGTACGACCACTGGCTCAAAGGCCTCGACACCGGTGTGATGGACGAACCGATCGTCAGAATCTTCGTCGAAGGCACTCGCCAGGAGATCAAGGTCGACGACTGGCCCCTGCGCGATGTCAAGTACTCGCCCCTTTACCTGCGGCCCCGTCGGAAGCTGTCGGTGGAACCCGAACCACTGGACACCGAATGGGCGCCACCCGACGGCTTCTACCAGGCACCCCTCACCGTGACGGACGCGGTGGAGACGCTGAGCTGGTCCACGGAGCCGTTCGCGCAGACCACGGAGATGATCGGCACCGGGGCCGCCCATCTCTTCGTCCAGATCGACACCGACGACACCAACCTCATCCTTCGACTGTGGGACGAGGCACCCAACGGCGGGAGACAGTTGGTCACAACTGGCTACCTCAAGGCCTCGCACCGAGAACTCGACGACCGCACCACGGAGGGAAACCCGCACCACCCGCACACTCGCGCTCTGCCCGTAGAGCCGGGGGCCGTCGAGGAGTACGTCGTGCGGCTCTACCCCTTCGCCAACGCCTTCACCCCCGGCCACCGGCTGGTTGTGGAGCTGTCGTGCAACGAGCCGTTGAGCGATACCCACAATCACCTGCTGCCGCCGGAAGCCATGCACCTGCCATCCGGACGCGCGACCAGCCACAAGATCTACCGCGACGCCGGGCATCAATCCCGCCTGGTGCTGCCCTTCACCACACGCATTGCTGACGCCAAGCCACGTGAGATGACGAGCCCGAGAACAGCAGCCGGCGATGCCGGTTGACCCGGTGACGCCGCAGCTAACGTAGTCGTCTTCTGCCCGCGATTGTCCAGGCCTTGTGCGGCTGATCATGGTGATCGCCGACAAGGGCCGGTTCTCCGTGGTCGCATCGTGTCCACGACTGCACCTCGGCGACATCGCTACAGGTCAGTCAGGCAATGATCGGGTGGCTAAAAACCATTAGGGGGGTGACCCCGTCCTCGCGGGTTCGAATCCCGCCCCCTCCGCTTCGTGAAGTGCCTTTGAGCTGGGCGAATGGGGCTCGTCACGATCCAGGGTGTGTTGAGACCGAGCCGTCGGCTCTCGCTGTGGAGTGATCCGGAACGAGAACGGTGAGCTCGCGATCGATCAAGGCGGTCGCTTCGTCGGCGGTCAAGGCGCCGACCAGGAGCGGCCCGATCAAGCCCTGCACCATCAGGTAGAACGCCGTGGCCGCATCGTCGATGTGTTCGGGGTCAAGATCCGGCGCCAGCTCGCCGGCCGCCGCGGCGTCGCGTAGCAGGGACCGGGACGACGCGAGCATGCGTGAGTAGCCCAGACGCAGCTTCTCGCCGTATTCCGGATCCACAGCTGCCAGGCTGACGAAGGCGATGTTGACGGCGGTTTCTTCACGGCTGGGAGCGTCCAGCGGGAGTTGGGCGAGTGCGCCGGCCCGGATCGTGTCCCGCCGGGACGGCAAGGGCCCCAGTTCGGCCAGCCGCGCCTGCATCCGGGCCAACACCCGGGTGTGGAGGTGTTCCATGGCGAACCGGAGCATGTCGTCCCGGGTGGTGAACCAGTGCTGCACGGCGCCCATGGACAGGCCGGCCTCGCGGGCGACGTCCCGCAGGGTGACGGCGCCGAAGCCGCGGGCGGCGGTCAGGGTGAAGACGGCGTCGGCGATCCGACGGCGTCGCTCGTCCTTGTCCACCACCCGAGGCACCCGCTCTTTTTACCATGCACTTGTACTGTTATGGTTGCCATGCAACCGCATGGGAAAAGGAGGGGTCGTGATCGAGTACGCGCAGCACGGTGACGTGAGGATCGCCTACGAGACGTTCGGGGATCCGGCGTCCGGGGAGCCACTGGTGATGATCATGGGTCTGGACTTCACCATGGTCTGGTGGCACGACGACCTGTGCCGCGCGCTGGTGGAAGCCGGGTTCGCCGTTGTCCGCTTCGACAACCGGGACACGGGCCTGTCCACCCGGTTCAGCACACCGCAGATCCGCAACCAGTGGGCGACCCGCCTCGGCCGCAGCCGGCCGGCGTACACCACCATTGACATGGTCGGCGACATCGTGGCCGTACTGGACGCCCTGGGCTGGGCCAGCGCCCACGTGCTCGGCGCCTCGATGGGCGGAGCGCTCGCCCAGGCGACCGCCCTGTTCCACCCCTCCCGAGTCCGTTCCGTCACCAGCATCATGAGCCTGCCGGCCGGGCTGGGAATGATGCGGACGCTGACGTACCTGCAGCCCAGCATCTTCGCGAAGATCGCCAAGGCTCGGAAGCCAGCCGAGACCCCGCAGGACGAGATCGACAACCTGGTGGCCACCTACCGGCTCTGCGCCTCGCCCGGCTTCCCGCTCGACGAGCAGTTCGCCCGCCGCGCGGCGGAACTCACGGTCGAACGCGGCGGGGTTGATCCGGGCACCACCTCGCGGCAGCTGTCGGCGAGCAAGGGTGTCCGACTCCCCAAGCTCTCCACGATCACTGTCCCGACGCTGGCGATCAACGGCGAGGCAGATCCGCTGATCAAGCCGAAAGGCGGTCGTGACACCGCGAAACAGATCCCCGGCGCCCGGTTCGTCAGCTACCCCGGCATGGGCCACGACTTCCCCCGTGCCCTCTGGCCGCCGATCATCGACCAGATCAGGACGACGACGCACGCCGCCACCTCCTCCTGACCTTGGAAAGCCCCAGTCCGGTCGCAGGTTGCCACTTCGCTGAGCCCGCCAGGAACAATCGTGGGCTGGAGCATTCATCAATCGCTTCTCAGCTCCGAGATCTGATCCGTTTTATGCGCCTTCTCGTTCCACGACGCGGATGGTGTGCTTGTAACCGACGAGTTCGTGGCCGACGACTTCGAACAATGAGCTTGTCGCCACCAACGCGACAACGGACACCAGAGCGATCACGTCCGCGGAATGGGTCATGTCGATGGCTGCGCCGGAGTCCGCGACCAGGGCGACGACGATTGCTGCGGTCAGGGGCAGCAGGCAGATGACGAACAGCGGGACATGGGTCAAGTCGTAGGAACGCATCAACACGCTCCAGGTCACGAAGATCGTGAAGAGTACGGCTGCGACGGGGACGACGAGTGCGACGGCTATCTGGGAGATGGACATGTTCTCGTGCTCGACGGCGGTGGCGGTGACGCGAAGTCCGCCGCCGACGGCGGCGATGGCCCCGAACATCGGCAGGTGGGCGTAGCGCCAGGCGAACGTACGCTCGGGCCACTTCTCCAGGATGGCTTGGGAGGGGATGAGGAAGTAGGCCCACCACAGGGCCGCCGCCAGGACCAGCCCGGATGATGCGATCACCACAGCGGCCAGGGACCAGCCCTGCGCCTGAATGAGAGCCTCGACCGCGCTGGTGGTGGCAGCCACCACCTCGCCCAGGGCGATGATGGTCAGCAGGCCGAACCGCTCGGCGATGTGACCGGCGTTCCATGGTGTCGTGCCCAACTGCTGCTCCAGCACCACCGGGGCTGCCATCTCCGCCACAGCCAGCAGGATGAGAGCGGTGAGCGTCACGGGCACGGGCAGCGGGACGATGGCGGTGAGCAGCCACCCGGTCTGTGCGATCACGATCACGATCGCGTAGCCGGTTGCGATCCGGCGATGCTCGGGGTCGTGGCGGGCGGCTCGAAGCCACATCAGGATCAGGGGCACCCGCATGACGATGTATCCGGTGACCATCAGCAGATTGTTCGGGCTGCGTCCGTGCGTGGTGGCCGAGAAGCTGGCTGGCAGCCCGAAGGTCAGGATCACGACGCCGATCATCTGTACGATCGTGGCCACCCTGAACAGGGCGTCGTCGTTGCCGTAGGCGGAGGAGAACCAGGTGAAGTTCATCCACGCCCAGGAGACAGCGAAGATCGCGAATACGTAGGCGCCGATCGCCGGTCCCACATCACCCTCGACGACGTGGTGCGCCAGTTGCTCCGCCGCGGACGCGAACGCGATCACGTAGGTTAGGTCGTAGAGCAGCTCCAACGGAGTCGCCGACCGGCCGGTCTCTCGCGGATCGCGACCCGACATCGGACGCAACCGGTGGTGCAGGTCACTGCGCAGCTGCGACCGCAGACTCGTGTCCTGGCTCATCACACTCCCATCAGACTCGAAGACTCTTCGGCCGGCTCTGCCCCTTGGCACTTCGGCGTTTACCCTGCGGCTACCTTCGCCTACCACGCTGGCGGGCAGAGCCGATGGAAGCGACGCGGCGCCAGGTTCGCGGGTGCCCATCCCCGCCAACCTGCAGGAGAGCGACACGGCATGCGCCTTACCGCCGCATTTAATCGTGTCCCGGCACTTGCGGGTGCCGTCGTGCACTCGGTGTCCTTTGACGACCACCTCGACCGACTTGATGCTCGGAGCATCGTCGGGTCCGTAGGCCCGTGGCCGACGCCATCGCTGTCCGTGCGGGTGGTCCACGCGGACCCGGTATGACG
>CALMAR010000144.1 GCA_937859855.1 uncultured Kineosporia sp. | reverse complement strand
CCGCAGGGTCTTTCCGGAGCCGAGCGATGAACGCCCGAGAAGGTGAGCGGCTGGGGCCGGCCGCTGCTGCCGTCTTCGCCGCCGCCACCGTCGTCCTGCTGGTCGCGGCGGTGGCCGGAATAGCACTGAACACCACCGGTCCCGAGATCGCCAGCGCTAGCCGGACCGGGCAGGTCTGCTTCGCGGTCGAGCCGATCTTCTTCGCGCTGACCGGCGCGCTCCTGGTACTGCGCCGGCCGCGCAACCTCACCGCCTGGGCGCTGTGGGTGATCGCCGCGGCCATCACCGCAATGACAGTTCCCGAGGGGGTGCTAGCGCAGTACGAGGCTGGGCGGCGGGTGCCGCTGCTGGCGGCCGAATGGTCCAAGTGGCTGAACGACTGGACCTGGGTGGCCATGTTCGCCGCGACCATTGTGCTGCTGATGCGCTTTCCCGACGGGCGGCTGCCGGGCCGGTGGTGGCGCCTGGTCGAATGGGTGGTGATCGCCGACACCCTCCTGGCGGTGATCATCTCGAGCGGTGCGAGCAGCGCGGAGGACGACTATCCCAACGTTGGTCTCCCAGTGCAGATCGGTGTGCTCCACAGTCTGCCGGGCACCCTGCTCGACGCGTGGAGCATGACCACGTTCACGTTGCTGATCGCCAGCATCGCGGTGACTGCGGCCGGGCTGCTGATCAGGTTCCGGCGCGCACGGGGGGCCGAACGAGCACAACTGCAATGGCTGCTGGCCGCAGCCGGCCTGATCGCGGCGTTGTTCATCATCGCCCTTGTCTCCGAGGCGATCTACGGCGGTGAGGACCACGCCCCGCAGGCCGTGCAGGCCCTCAGTGACACGGTGATCAAGCTCTCCCTGCTGAGCATCCCAGTGGCCGTGGCCATCGCGGTCACCCGGCACGGCCTGTTCGAGATCGGCCGGGTGGTCAGCCGGACGGTGTCGTATGCCCTCCTGGTGGCCCTGCTGGCCGCTGCCTACGCCGGCGTGGTGGCGGCCATGTCGGCGCTGGTGCCGGATCGGCTGGGGTCACTGCCGGTGGTAGCGGCCACGCTGGCGGCCAGTGCGCTGTTCCTGCCGGTCCGGCGGCGGGTGATCCGGGTGGTGGACCGGCGGTTCAACCGATCCCGCTACGACGCCGAGGTGGTCATCGCCCGGTTCGCCGAGCGGGTCCGGGGCCGGGCCGGGCAGGGCACAACCTCTGATGATCTGGTCGCGGCGGCTCAGCACGTGCTGCAGCCGGCCCAGGCCAGCGTCTGGCTGATGCCCCCGGCACAGCGATGACGACGTTGACGACGATCACGACGTCCACCCGGCCGCTCCGGGGCCGCCAGAGCATAGTGATCGCCATTCTGTTACTGATCATTGCCGTCCTCGCGGCGGTCACCGTGGTCTTCGCCTTGATGGCCGACCCGGCCCGGCTTTACGGGACCGTGGTGATGCTGTCCTTCCCGGTGGTCGGGGTGATCATCCTTCGCAGCCGGCCGGACAATGTGGTCGGCTGGTGCTTCCTGATCTCCGGGGTGCTGCTGGCTTTCAATGGCGTGGGCGATGGCGGCCTGACCGCCAGCTCGGGCCATCACTGGCCAGCGGGGCTGCTGCGCGTCCTGGCCTGGGCCACCGCCTTCTCCTGGTTCCCGGGGCTCTTCGTGCTGATCACCGTGGCGATGCTGAACTTCCCGGACGGGCCGGTGTCACCGCGCTGGCGCTGGCTGAGCTGGGTGTCGATCGGCCTGATGTCCACCTACGCGCTGATGTTCACCCTGGTGATGTGGCAGGTTCCGGTCACCCAGCTCACCAGCGACGAGACTCCGCACCTGCCCGGAATCCCCGGCGTGCTAGTGACGATCGGGATCGCCTGCGTGCCCTCGATGCTGCCGGTGGCGATCGGGGTGATCGCCAGTCTGGTGGTGCGTTACCGGCGGTCCAGCCCTCTGGGCCGGCTCCAGCTGCGCTGGGTCGCCTCAGCCGGAACGCTGGCCGTGCTGGTGGAGGTCATGCTCGACCTGGGCAACTCGCTGCTGCACTTCGGCGTCCTGGTACAACAGCTGGCCGAGCCGACCGCGTTCGGGCTGATCGCGGTCGCGGCCGGAGTCGCGATCACCCGGCACGGGCTGTACGAGATCGACCGCGTGATCAGCCGCACAGTCAGCTACCTGCTGATCAGCGCGGTGCTGGCCGCTGTCTACAGCGGCGTGGTCGGCGTGGCCGCCCTGGTGATCCCAGACCGGTACGGCTCGGCCGGGGTGGCGATCGGCACGCTGGCCTCGGTGGCCCTGTTCGTGCCGCTGCGACGGGGTGTTCAAGGCGCGGTCGACCGGCGCTTCAACCGGAGCAGGTATGACGCCGCGCACGTGGTTGCCGAGTTCGCCGAGCGCGTGCGCGGCGTCGAAACGGGCGGCTGTCCGCACGCGGCGATCCGCGAGGACGCCTCGATGAATCTGGAAGCCATCGCCGACCTCCAAGACGAACTGCCAGGGCTGCAACTGGTGCTGGTGGAAAGTGGCGGCGAT
>CALMAR010000143.1 GCA_937859855.1 uncultured Kineosporia sp. | reverse complement strand
TTGCCGGACGCCGGGATGGTCTACGTCGAGGACGCCGAGACCGGGGAGCAGATCTTCGTCAACACCAGTGATCCGGCGTTCCAGCGGCGGTTGCGGGAGGCCGCCGCTGAGCGCGAGGCGGCGCTGATCGAAGCTGCTCGCAGGGCCGGCACCGATCTGTACTCAGTGCGTACCGATGAGGACCTGGTCCGGTCGATCATCCGGATCGCCGACTTGCGCAAGCGAGCGTTGCCGGGGGCGCGTCAGGGGTCCCGGCTGGACCGCCAGGACCAGCAGCGGGGCCGGTCATGAGTTTCGACTGGCCTTGGATGCTCCTGTTGTTGCTCCTGGTGCCGTTGCTGATCCGCGGCTACCGGGCACTGCTGGCCCGCCGGGCCGCGCGCCGGACCCAGCTGGCCGCTCTTGGGCTGGTGGCCATCGACTCCTCCCGGACCTCGCGGCTGGGACGCCGGCAGCACGCGCCGCCGTCGCTGTTCCTGGCCGCCCTGGTGGTGCTGCTGGTGGCGCTGGCCCGGCCGCAGGCCACCGTGGCCAAGCCGCACTTCGAGGGCACCGTGGTGCTGGCCATCGATGTGTCCGGCAGTATGGCCGCCAAGGACGCCACTCCGAGCAGGCTGGAGGCGGCCAAGTCGGCGGCCCGCACCTTCGTCGGCAAACAGCCGTCCGCGATCCGGGTGGGCGTGGTGGCGTTCGGCGGTTCCGGAGTGATCACGCAGCGCCCGACCACCGACCGGCCGTCGGTGATCTCCGCGATCGACCGGCTCCAGCCGCAGGGCGACACCGGCGTCGGCCGGGGCCTGCAGGCCGCGCTCAGTGCGATCTCCGGCAAACCGCTGCGGCTGGACGACGTGGACGGATCATTGGAAGCCAGCGGACCGGACCTGGGGTATTTCCGCTCGGCGGCGGTGGTGCTGATGACCGATGGCGAGAACACCTCGGATCCGGATCCGGTCAAGGTGGCCGGCGTCGCCTCCACGGCCGGCGTGCGGGTGTACCCGGTCGGTTTCGGCACCGCCCAGGGAACCGTGCTGGACATCGGCGGTTTCCAGGTGGCCACCGCGTTGAACGATTCGGTTCTGCGCGAGATCGCGGCCACCACTGGCGGCTCCTACGCCAGTGCGCAGGATTCGCTGGCCGGTATCAATGCCAGGGTTCCCAGGTCGTTCACGATCAGCGCGGTGCGGACCGACGTGACCGCTGTGTTCTGTTTGGCTGCGGGTCTGCTGCTGCTGGCGGGCATGTGCCTTTCGCTGGCCTGGTTCGGACGGGTGATCTAGCTATGACTTTCAGCTGGCCCATCGCCGGGATCACCTTGGCCGTCGTGATCGCGCTGGCAGTCTGGTACGTCGCTGTGCTGCGACGCCGGCGCCGCCGCGCGGTGATCCACCCGAGCGTGGCCCTGATCCGAAAGGCCCAGACCAGCACCGTGCCGTGGCGCCGGCACGCGCCGTTCGCGCTGATCCTGGCCGCGCTGGCCTGCCTGGGATTCGCCGCTGCGCGGCCACAGATCACGGTGCCGGTGCCGACTGCGGGCACCGCCGTGATCCTGGCGCTGGATGTGTCCGGCTCGATGTGCGCCACCGATGTCGAACCGAACCGGCTGGCCGCGGCCCAGTCCGCGGTCCGGGAGTTCCTCTCCGAGCAGGACAGCAGCGTCCGGATCGGCCTGGTGGTGTTCTCCGGATTCGCCGAGGTGGCGGTGGCGCCGACCCATGAGCGCAAGCTACTGCTGGAGACGGTGGACTCGCTCACCACCGGCCGTGGCACCACGATCGGCGCGGCCATCCTGAAGTCGGTCGAAGCCATCTCGGAGATCGATCCGGACGTCAAGCGCCCGGACCAGAGCGTGTTCTTGAAGGGGTCAGGCGACCCGTTCAGCGCCCCCGAACTGGGGGATCCGGCCCCGGTTCCCAGTTCCGGCGGCGTCAGTGACGACACTCTGCCGAAGGGCACCGGTACTGCCCCCGAGATCGTGGTGCTACTCACCGACGGGGCCAACACCGCTGGGGTCGAACCGGTGCCGGCCGCCCGGGTGGCGGCCCTGAGCGGGGTGCGGGTGTTTCCGATCGGCTTCGGCACCACCAATCCGACCAGCATGTCCTGCACCGCCGAACAGCTGGGCGGAGCGGGATTCGGTACCAGCAGCATCCAGAGCCTGAGCAGCGGTCCCTCCGGCGGGAACGGCCGGAACTTCCTGGTCGCCGACGAGACGACCTTGCGCCAGGTGGCCGCCATCACCGGCGGGACCTACTTCGCCGCCAGCGACGCCGGCCAGCTCCGGAACGTGCTCAAGGACCTGCCCCGGCACGTCAAGACCACCCATCAGCATGTCGAGATCACCGCCGGCTTCGCCGCCGCCGCGGTGCTGCTGATCCTGTTCGGAGTCTGGGCCGCCGCCCGCTGGACCGCGTTCCCCAGCTGATCGGCCTCGCGCAGCACCGGCTCTTTTGTCCTGTTCGGGGCGTGATTGGCCCTGATCACACCAATCCCAGTTCACTGGCCCGGCGAGCGGCGTCGGCCCGGGATCGGCAGTTCAGCTTCAGCACGATGCTGCTGACGTGGGTCTCCACCGTGCGCGGGCTGAGTAACAGCTCCCGGGCGAGCTCCCGGTTGGTCGCATCGCCCGCGACCAGCCGCACCACTTCGGGCTCGCGCCGGGTGAGCCCGCCGCTGGCCTCTTCGGCTGCCGCCCGCCGTCCCAGCCTTCGCTCGGCCCGCTCGCCGAGCGCCCGTCGGCGCGCCCCGCCGCCCCCCCCCCGCCAGGTCTGCGGCCACCCGGGCCAGCAGCGGCCGGGCCTCCAGCCGCCGGGCCAGCCGGTGCGCAGCCACCAGTTGCTCCACCGCCTCCTCCCGGCGACCCAGCCCAGCCAGCGCGGAACCGGCCCGCCGCTGCGACTCGGCCCGGTCGAACGGTGCTTCGACGCCGTCCAGCAGGGCCACCGCCCGGATGAAGTGTTCGGCCGCCTGCTCCAGATTGCCGTCCAGCCAAGCGGTTTCACCCAACGCGTGGGCCAGCGCCGACATCACCTCACCGTGTTCGGCTCCAGCCGCGAGCTGGGCCAGGCTGGCCGCACAGGTTCGGGCCGAGGCAGCATCCCCGGTTTCGGCGAAGAACGTGGTGGCCCAGCGCAGCGGACCGACCGCGTAGTGCCGATCCTCGGTCTGCTGCCACCGCTGCAGCATCGAATGACAGTGCGCGGCGGCGGATTCGGTTGCACCCTCGACCTCATCCACGATCGCCAGCCCCCAGGCCGACATCAGCTCCATCGCGGACAATTCGATCTGCCGGGAGAGGGCAGCGGCTTCGAGCAGCAGCGGCCGGGCCCGCTTGGTCTGGCCGCGCTGCCCCAGGATCGAGCCGTACATTCCGGCCGCAGCGGCGCGGGCGTGCGTACTGGCATCGGGCGAAGCGAGCACCTGACGGCAGAGCATCACCGCCCGGTCCCAGTCCCCCGACTGCCGCAGCACGGAGGTGAGACAGGCCAGGCACAGCTGCGCGGTCGGCTCGATCCCGTTCACCGAGCAGAAGTTGAACGCCTCGTGGTAGGTGTCTTTGGCCGCGCCGTAGTCACCGCAGTGCTCCAGGGCATCCGCCAGGCGTTGATAGATGTCCGCCGCTGCCCCGGTCAGGCCGTGATCCAGGGCCAGCGCCAGCCCGGACCGGACCATCTCGACGGCCGGCTCCCCCTCCCCCAGCCGGGCCCGGGCGTTGCCCTCGTGACCCAGGATCCGAGCTTCCAGGTCCACCCGGCCGGATTGCCGAGCCTGCTCCTTGGCCGGTTCCAGCAAGCCGATCGCGGCGCGGAAACTCCCGGCGGAGCGAAGATGCGCGGCCGCGACCAAGAGCTCGGCCGCGGCTTCGCCCGGCTGCTGGGCGGCCCCGAAGGCCAACGCCGCCCGATCCCGGCTGGCCAGCGCCTCCGTCCACCGGCCCAGCATCTCCAGGGTTGCGGCCAGCCGGCGATATGCGATGGCGCTCCTGCCCTCCTGGCCGGGCTGGCGGGCGAGCCGCTCGATCACCTCTCGCCAGGCGGTGGCGGCATCGGCCAGCTCGCCACCCAGTTCGCAGGCATGAGCCATCCGCTCCAGCACCGCCAGCCGCTGCTCGGCGTCGTCGTCCGGCCACTGGTCCAGCGCCAGCCTGGAACTGCGAACGGCGTCGCGATAGGCGTGGACGGCGCAGAACTGCTCGGCGGCGATGAGATTCCACCTGCGGGCCCGTTCCGGCTGACGGCCCAGCGCCCAGTGTTCAGCGATCACTGCCGGTGCCGCACTGGATCCCTCCAGTTGCTCGGCCACTCCGGCATGCAGCCCGACCCGCCGGCTCCAGGGGATGTCGGCATAGAACGCCTCCCTGATCAGGCCGTGCCGGAAGGTCATTCGCCCGTTCCCGGTCTCCTGCACGAAACCGAGGCGGAGCACTTCTTGCGGCCATTCACGTTGCTGCGCAATGGTTGTCACCAGCTCCGGGTCGAAGCTGTGGCCCGCCACCGCCGCCGCCGACAGCACCGACCGGGCCGGCTCGGACAATTGGGCCGCCTGCAGCAGCACGGCGTCCCGGACGCTCTCCGGCAGCGGCAGGTCCTGGCCGGGCGTCAGCTCCATTCCGGACGGGCCGGGAACCAGGCGGCCATTGCTGGTCAGCGCCGAACCGAGTTCGTGGATGAAGAACGGCAACCCGTCGGTCCGGTCGAAGACGGCCCGGCTGACCGCTGGCGACACCGTCCCGAGGATCTGACTCAGCAGTTCGCTGGTCCCGCGGGGACCGAGCGGTTCCACCACGATCTGGTGCAGCAGCCCAGCCCGGCGCAACTCCCCCCGGACCCGCCGGATCAGATGAGTGCGGGGCAGTTCGTCGCTGCGGAACGCGGCCACGATCAGCAGCGGCAGATCCTGCGCCGATCGGGCCAGCGCGGGCAGCAGCTCGATCGTGGCGTTGTCGGCCCATTGCAGGTCGTCCAGGAACACGGTCACCACCCGGCCGGGCCGTTCCACGGCGATCCGGGCCAGCCCGAGCCGGATCGCCTCCAGCAGCGTGGCCCGATCGCCGCCCGCGGCCGCCGGGCCCAGTTCGGGCAGCAGCCGGGCCAGATGATCAGCCAATGGCCCGCTGGCCAGCGCAGCGGCGTCCCCGGATCGCAGGTAGCCGCGGAACGCCTCAATGATCGGCCCGAACGCCACACTGCCGCCCGGCACGCTGGCGGCGGTGAGCAGATCGACCGGTTCGTGGCCCATCCCGGCGTGGACCAGGGTGGTCTTGCCCGCTCCCGCCTCACCGGCGACCAGCACGACCGCACCGTGGCCGGACCCGGCGCTGTGCACCAGCGTCCGCAGGGCGGCGATCTCCTCGTCCCGCCCGACCAGGACAACCGGTTCAGGCACGGGCACACCGCAGGATCGCCGCCACCGACCGGTCGACGTCCTCCTCGTCGCAGGCCCAGTTGGACACCGAGATCCGCATCGCAGCCTGGCCGCGCCAGGTGGTACCGCTCATCCAGCAAGTCCCGTCGTTCTGGACCCGCTGCACCACCGCCCGGGTCAGCTCGTCGTCGGCACCGAACCGGACCAGCACCTGATTCAGCGCGACATCGTTCAAAACCTCCACCTGGTCAGCCTTTTCGAGTTGGTCAGCGAAGCGCCGGGCCAGCTGGCAGCAGCGCTCGACCAGTTCGGCGATGCCCTGCCGCCCGAGGGTGCGGATCGCCGAGTGCACCGCGAAACCCCTGCCCCGCCGGGAGAAGTCGGGCACATAGTCGAGGCCGTCGCGCTGGCCGGAGCCGCCCTGGATGAGGTAACCGGCCCGGATGCCCATCGCGGCCCGATGTGCTTCCGGGTGGGCGCAGAACACCAGTCCAGAGTCGTAGGGCACGTTCAGCCACTTGTGCGCATCGGTGGCCCAGGAGTCGGCCTGGCTGACGCCGTCCACCAGATGGCGCAGTTGCGGGCTGGCGGCGGCCCAGAGTCCGAAGGCGCCGTCCACGTGCACCCATCCGCCGCGCAGATGGGTGATATCGCAGATCTCACCCATCGGGTCGATCGCACCGGTGTTCACGTTGCCGGCCTGGGCGCAGACGATCACCGGACCGGCCACCCGATCGAGCAACGCGGCCAGGGCGGCCGGGATCATTCGGCCCTGGTCGTCCATCGGTACTGGCAGCACCGCATCACTTCCCATTCCGAGGAAGCGCAGGGCCCGGTCGATGGTGTCGTGCCGGCCCGCGCCCACCAGCACCGTGACCCTCGGTGCGCCCCACAGTCCAGCGGTCCGCAGGTCCCACCCGGCGGCTCGCAGCACCTCGGTCAGGCCGATGCTCAGGCCGGTGAAGTTGGCCATCTGAGCGCCGGTGACGAACCCGGCCGACGCTTGAGGCGGCAGCCCCAGCAGTTCGACCAGCCAGCGGCCTGCTACTTCTTCGGCCACGCTGGCGGCCGGACCGGCGATCTGCAGTGCCGCATTCTGATCCCACGCCGCGGTCAGCCAGTCCGCGGCCAGCGCGGCCGGCATCGCCCCGCCGATCACGAACCCGAAGTAGCGCCCGCTGCCCGAAGCCACCGTGCCGCGCCCGGCGTTCACCGCCAGGTCGGCCACCACCTGCCGCGGATCGGCAGGCTGCTCGGGCAGTGGGCCACCGAGCGTGCGGCGCAGCTCGCTAGGATCGGCTGGAGGTGAGATCCGGCGCTCCGGAAGGCTTTCCAGGTAGCCCAGGGATTGCTCGAAAGCCTCTCCGAGCGGGCCTTTCCAGTCCGGCGTCCGCATGATGCCGCCTCCTCGGGTTACTGTCGCTAGCCGGTTATGGACGGGCCTCGATGACCAGATTCAGCGGTGTCTGCGCGGCCACCCTGAACCGGCTGAACCCGGCCGGTGCGGCCACCGCGCGCAGCGCCGCCTCGCCCGCCTGCGCACCCAGCGCCACGCCGACGTCCTGAGACAGCGAGTTGGGAACACAGAGCAGAGTGGAGAAGCCGTAATACGCCCGGCCCACGGGGTTGAGATTGTCCTGGACCCGATCACCGGCCGCGGGCTCGACCAGTAGCCAGGTTCCGTCCGGAGCCAGCGAGGCCCGGACCCGGGCCGCGGCGGCGCCGGGGTCGCCCATGTCGTGCAGGCAGTCGAAGGTGGTCACCAGGCCATAGTCGCCCAGCGGGAAGTCCTGGGCGGAGGCCACCTGGAACTGGCACCGGTCGCCCACCCCGGCCTCGGCGGCCCGCTTGCGGGCCTGGTCGATCGACTCGGCGTGATAGTCGAAGCCGATGAAGCTGGACGCCGGAAAGGCCTGTGCCATCAGCACTGTCGAGGCGCCGTAGCCGCAACCGACGTCGGCCACCCGGATGCCGGTGCTGAGACGTTCCACCACCCCGTCCAGGGCCGGCAACCAGGCGTCCACCAGGTTGGCGGCATAGCCGGGCCGGAAGAACCGCTCGCACCCGGCGAAGACGTCGTGATTGTGCTGGTGCCAGCCGACGCCCTCGCCGGTCCGGAACGCGTCGGCGATCATGGGCTCGTCCCGCACAGTCGCGCAGGCGAGCTGGAACGCACCGGGCACGAAGGCTGGGCTGTTCTCGTCGGCCAGGGCCAAGGCCTGCTCCGGTGTGAGGTGATAACGCTGGCTGTCCGGGTCGTAGCTGGCGTACCCCCCGGCCGCCTGCCCGGCCAGCCACTCGCGGACGTACCGTTCGCGGGTGCCGGTGGCAGCGGCTAGTTCTCGCGGGGTGCTGGGGCCGGCCGCCGCCAGTGCCCGATACAGCCCGAGCTTGTCACCGATCACCACGTTGGCCGCCTGGACGGTGGCCCCGAGGTCGGTGACGAACTGGTAGATGAACTGGTTCAGCTTGTCTTCGTCGATCTGGCTGCTGACCGGCGTGTCGGTGGTGCTGGCCACGATGGCCTCCTCGCGTTCGGCATCATGTTTCCCCGGCTGGACTTCGAACGCTAGGAATCAGGCCGCCCGGCCAGTATCCGGGTATCTACGGAGTTTCCCCGGAAGTCTGGCTGCTCGGCTCCCAGACCGTATGGTGCTTCCCATGCCGGATGCACTGCCTCGGCCCGAGCCGTTCAGCCCGCAGGCCAGTCCAGCGGAACTCGCGGATCTGCGGACCCGGCTGCGAGCCACCCGCTGGCCGGACGCGCCGGAGAATGCGGGCTGGTCGCTGGGCACCGATCTCACCTACTTGTCCGAGCTCGGCCGCTACTGGGCTGAGGAATTCGACTGGCCGGCCCAGGAGGCGGCGCTGGCCGAGCTTCCCCGTTTTCGCGTTCCACTGGGGGGCGCGGGTATCCACTTCGTGCACGTACGGGCGGCCGCTTCGGCCGGGGGTGCCCTGCCGCTGCTGCTGAATCACGGCTGGCCGGACTCGTTCTGGCGCTACACCAAGGTGATTCCGCTCCTGACCGATCCGGCTGCGCACGGCGCGGATCCGGCCGACGCGTTCGACGTGGTTGTGCCGGATATGCCGGGCTATGGCTATTCGAGTCACCCGGCCGGTCCCCAGCTCGATTCGATCGCCGTGGCGCGCCTGTGGGCCCAGTTGATGGACGTGCTGGGATATCCGCGATTCGGTGCGGCCGGTGGCGACATCGGCAGCCACGTGAGCCGCTATCTCGCACTCGATTTCCCGGATCGGGTGCCCGCCGTGCACCGGATGGACGCGGGATTGCCCATCTTCACCGGTGATCCGGCCGACCTGACGGCGGCGGAGCGGGACTGGATCCAGGACGGCGTGGCGTGGAGTGGCGCCGAAGGTGCCTACGCCGCCATCCACCGGACGAAGCCCCAGACCGTCGCCGCGGGGCTGAGCGACTCACCGGCCGGGCTGGCGGCCTGGATCGTGGAGAAACTGCGAGGCTGGAGCGACTGCGGCGGCGACATCGAGCGAAGCTTCAGCAAGGACGAGATCCTGACCGGCATCACCATCTACTGGCTGACCGGAACGATCGGCTCATCGATGCGGATGTACCACGCGAACGCCGCGATCCCGCCTGACCAACTGGGCCGCCGGGTGGAGGTTCCGTCCGGCTTCTCACTGTTCCCCGGCGACATCCTCCGGCCCCCGCGGGCGTGGCTGGAACGCACCGCCAATGTGGTCTGGGTAAGCCAGCCCGCCCGCGGCGGTCACTTCGCGCCGTTCGAGGAACCGGAGCTGTACGCCGAGGAGTTGCGCACGTTCTTCCGCCCCTACCGGTAGCCGGGGGCCTGCAATTCCGGCCCAGATGTACGCCGGGCAGTTGATCCCCGGCCCCGGCGCCGCGATTAGGCTCAGCTGAGTCCGGCCGGCTCATTGCGGCGAAAATGTTTTCAGGAGGTGCTGAATGGCGATCCAGAAGTTGCCCCCGGGAACGCGTGGCGCTCGCCGGCCACCTAGTCTGCTGAGCCGGCTGATGATGCCGATCATGATCAGGATCCATCGGCGGGCCGGCAACAAAATGGGGGACAGGGACCTGCTGTACCTGACCACGGTCGGTGCCCGCTCGGGCCAGAAACGCACCGCTCCGATGGCCTACACCGACAGCGGCGACGGAAGCTGGGTCGTGGTGGCCTCGGCGGGTGGCACCGCAACTCATCCGGGCTGGTACCACAACATCGTGGCCCATCCCGATCAGGTCGAGGCAGAGGTGGACGGCGTCAAGCACCCGGTCAGCGTCGAGCAGCTCGGCGGTGAGCAGCGGGCCCAGGCCTGGACCCGGCATGCGACCCGCTATCCCGGCTTCAACACCTACCTGGCCAAGACCGACCGGGAGCTGCCCGTCCTGCGGCTGACGCCAAAGAGCTAGCCCGTCACCGGTTGCCGCCCCGATCAGTGTCGGGCGTCCGCTGTGCACTGAGATACTGATCGGCCCAGGCACTGATGATCCTTGCCGCCCGCTGCGCCTGCCCCGGCGCGGTCAGCAGATGGTCCGACCCCTCCAGCGCGACGAAGCTGCGCGGGTGCCCGGCGGCCCGAAAGATGCTGCTGGCGTTCTCGATCCGGACGGTGTCGTCGCTGGGCGAGTGCATCACCAGCAGAGGCAGATTGAGTTCGCGGACGTGGTGGCGCAGTTCGGCCCGGCGGATGTCCTCGACGAAGGTCCGCTTCAGCACCAGCGCCTTGCCACCGGCCAGCCATTCTGCGTGACCCTCTTGCAGGACCCGATCGACCAAGGCCTGGTAGTGCCGTTCCACGTTCTTCGGCTCGAAGGGGGCACCGATGGTGACCACAGCCCGTACGCTCGGCACCCACCGGGCCGCGGCGATCACCGCCGCCCCGCCGAAGGAGTGGCCGGCCAGCAGGTCCGGCGGCGTGCCTCGCTCAGTGAGGAACTCGGCCGCCCGGACCGTGTCGTCCACCTTGACCGTGAACGACCCGTCCCCCCAGTCACCCTCGGAATCGCCGAGGCCGAGGTTGTCGAACCGCAGCATGGCGATGCCGTCGGCAGCCAGCTGACGGCAGGTCCGGGCCGCCGCGGGCGAGTCCTTGCTCAGGGCGAAACCGTGCGCGAACACGCCCCAGCCACGGACGGTTCCGGACGGCAGATCGAGAAGGCCGGCCAGCCGGGGCCCCCGGCTACTGGTGAAGGTGACGCGCTCGGCCACAGCTCAGGCGCGATCGGTCAGGCAGGTTCGGGAACGCCGTCGGGGTCGTCCGGGTCACCTGGGCCGGGCTCGGCCGGCGCGGGCGGCAGCGTGTCCGGCGTATCGGGCAACAGTTCGTCCGGACCGTCGGGGGCGGGCTCGCTGGGGTCCAGAGGTGGATAGATCTCGGGATCGAGGTCGGGTTCAGACATCGTGCCAGTCTGGCAGGCTGGCCCGGTGATCAGCGATCAGTCGCGGTGAACGGTCTCCCCCGCAACGCGGCTAACCGTTCAGTTGCGAGATCAGCTGGCGCCGGCTGTTGATCCCTAGCTTGGCGAAGATCGCCTTGAGGTGGTCCTGCACGGTGTGCGGCGAGAGGTGTAGTGCGGCTGCGATCGCCTTGGTCGAAGCTCCTCTGACCACCAAGGTGGCGATCTCCTGCTCGCGGGCGGTCAGGCCTCGCCCGATCAGGGTCAGCCCGGTCAGTTCCGCGGGCCGGGCCAGGTCGATGGTGACGACGACGCTCGATCCGGGGCCGGCTCCCTCCAGTACCGAGCCGTGCAGGGTGAGCCATGGACCTGCACCGAGCCGGACGCGGGAACTGACCACACCGGCCCCGGCGCGGGCACTGGCGGCGATGGCCAGCAGGCTGGCCGGCAACGAGCCGTTGTCCCAGCCACCCAGGTCCTCGATCCGGTCGCGGGCGGCCCGGGTCATCTGGCGCGGCTGCCCGGCGCTGTCGATGATCACGACGGCGGGTTCGGACGCCCGGTCATCGGCGATGGCCTCGGCCGAGAACAGGGTGCGCCGGACGGCGTCGGTGATCACGTCCTGCACGGCCATCAGGCGTTGGCTGGTCTCCGCGGCGGAGAAGGGTGCCTGACCGGCAGCGCGGTACAGGGCCAGCGCGGCCCAGGTCAGACCCCGGGCGCGCAGGACCATTCGGACCTCGTCGGTGAATCCGAATCGCGGCACCAGGTAATCCCGGAACCGCCGGCAGTGCTCGGGCTGACCGCCGGTGTCGTGCGACAGCACGCCGATCGGGACCGGGCGTCCAGCGATCTCAGCGAACTGATTTATGTCCGGTTCGCCGTATTCGGTCGCGGTCATCTCCTCGTCGCCGATCTCCAGCGGATGGGACTTGTACGCCCAGGTGATCACACCGGTCAGCGGATCGGTGGTGGCCAGGCAGCCGAACGCGAAAGGTACGTCGATCTGGAGGTTCTGGAACAGGGTGGTGGCGAGCGCTTCCATGCTGTGGCACCGGGTCAGGGCAGCTTCCAGCCGGTCAGCGCGGCGGGTCAGGTCCATAGTGGTCACCACTTCATCATCGTTGATGCCGTCCGGTTGCGCATCGGGCGGCGCCAGATCCGCGTCAGATCCCCACATTTCTGGGATACCTCGGGACCTGGCTGGCCGGTGACCCTTGGTGCATGAGATCCCAAGAGCACGAACACACGAGCCGCTGCTGGTGGAACCCCGATCAGGCCGCCTGGATCTGCACGAACACGTCGTCGGCGACGGCGGCCCCGGGCCCGGACGGCGAACTGACCGAACCCGGTGCACCGCTGGTGGATGTGCGCGACATGATCGTCGTGCACACCGCCATGCTGCGGGAGTTCCGGCTGGCGCCCGCCGCGGTCAGCCGGGTGCCAGCCGGCGACCTCAGGCAGGCGAAAACGGTCGATCGCCATCTCGGCTTCGTATGTGACCTGCTGCATCATCATCACGAAGGAGAGGACGCGCTGCTCTGGCCGAAACTGCGAGGCCGGGTCACGCCCGCGGCCCGCGCGGTGATGGATCAGGTCGAGGCCCAGCACGCCGCCATCGACGCATCACTGAACCGGGTCGGCGCCGCCCGGACTGCGTGGACGGCGGCGGCCGGTGCTGAGGCCCGGGACACGCTCGCCGCGCAGCTGAAGGATCTGCACGCGCTGCTGGCTGAACACCTCGACCTCGAGGAACAAGCGGTGCTGCCGCTGGCCGCCGGCGCGCTGACCGATGCGGAATGGCACGCCGTCGGCGATGCGGCGGTGGCCGCGATGCCAAAGCCTGCTCTGGCGCTGGCCTTTGGAATGTTCACCTATGAAGGCGATCCTGAGGTACTGCGCACGATGCTGCAGTCCGCACCGGCGGTTCCACGTCTGTTGCTGCCCCGGATCGCCCCGCGGCTCTACGCGCGGCGAGCCCGGCAGGTTCACGGCACCGCCACTCCGTAGGCTGTAGACGTGCACGCCCTCGGGTTGGCGACCCACTTGATCGACGTTCCTGGCGATGACCCCGAGGGTGATCTGGTCCGCGCCCTGCACACCCGTCATGGCGTGCGTTTCACCGCGATCCCGGCTCCGGCCGGGACCAGGCGCCTGGTCAACCTGGGCGGGATTGCTGCCCTGCACGATGCGCTCGGACACCGCCGGCGCCTCCAGCAAGGCGCGGCGATGGGGGCGGATCTGGCCTTCAGGCCAGCGTTGTCCGCTCCTCGCGGGCAGGGGTTACGGGCGTCAGCAACTTCTCCGCGAGGGGCGCGAAGAGCACGCCGATGGCGCCCCAGAGGATGACCTGGGCGGCGACGCTGTAGAGGCGGAAGGCGGCCAGTACGTCGGCCGGGAAGCCGGGAAAAACGATGGTGCCGCCGGGCGACGTCAGGGGCTGAGGTGTTTCGGTGGCGAACTGGCCGAAGCGTTCCCGGTTGTAGGCCAGGTGTCCCAGCGGCGGCAGGATGATCATGACAATGCCGATGGCGACGATGAACGCCAGGCCAGCCAGCAGGCTCGCATCCCAGGTTCCGAATCGAGGCTTGAGCCGTTGTCCCAGCCAGACCGCCAGCGCGAGGAAGGCGACGGAGCAGACGACCATGACCAGGTACAGCGTTCCGCGGGTCCGGATCGTCTCCTCGTGGCCGATGGCCGGTGGGTTGGCCGGATACTTCAAGAACGGCATCAGGTAGAGCCCCAGGAATCCGCCCAGAGCGACCAGCAGCGACAGCTGGCGGGGCCGGACGCCGCCGGTACGGCCCACGCAGTAGATGTAAGCGACGGCGAAAAGGCCGCCCATGGCCGCCCCGAACAGGATCAGCCCGGCCCCGATGCCGGCGCCGGCCTGGATCGTCCGGCTGAAGATCTCCGCTCCTTGGGCGGGGACCGGGAGCCCGGCCGCCTTGTCCAGCGCTTGCTGGGCGGCGTCGCGGCCGCTCTCGTAGTCAATCGCCTTCTGGATCTGGGGTTCAGCGAAGATCCTGGCGAACATGAAAGCGAGCAGACCGGCCGCTAAGCCGCAGAGCACGCCGCGCAGGATGAGTCTCTTCTGCATGGAACATCAGGCCTTCCACATCTGCGGCCGCAGGGGTCCCGCCGATCGGCTACCCCAGCAGCACGATGCGGCCGTGCGGCGTCATGCCACCAGCAGGCTCGAACTCGAAAATCGTCTAGTGGCAAGGAAAGCCGAGGAAGTGACGGCCGTCGTGGAAGAACTCGTGGATGTGGGTGTCGTTTCCGAAGACCGACGTCATGCCCTGGTCCACGCCGATGAAGTAGTACAGCAGGAGGGCCACCACCACGGTGCCAGCCAGCCAGAGGAAGCTCCGGCTCAGCGGCGACACCAGGGGTGTGGTGAGACCGATACTGCCGGGGTTGTGCGCGGCGGACGTGCTGCTCATCAGGGTTCTCCTCCGGGATTCAGCGTCCCTGTCAACCATTGGAACCACGACGGCCGTGAGGTCTGACTTGCTCGCCAGGCGTGCTGGTCTGGCGGGCATACAGTGGCGCGACCGTGCTGGACTCTCACCAGCTTCCCGCGGGCCGTCGTAACCAGCACAGGATACGGCTTCGAGGTCAGTCCATCCATAGCAGCTGCAGTGGCGCCGGATGTCAGTATGCCGGGATGCTGCCTTCGCTCATCACCACCACGGAGTACCACACGGGCGGGGAGCCGTTCCGGATGGCCGATTCGCCGCTGGTGCCGATCGCGGGGACGACCGCTGCGGAGCGTCGCGTGCTGGCCATCAACAATCCAGAGGGGTGCAGATCCTGCGGGCCGGTCTGTGCTCGGAGCCGCGCAGCCACGCAGCCACGCAGCTACGCAGCTACGCAGCTACGCGGACATGTACAGCCGGTTCATCGTGCCGCCCTGAGACCGCCGCCCAGGGTGAGGCAGCGCAACGTCACCATCCCCGACGGGGAGGTCAACCGGTCGCGTGCGGGCCGGGACCGGCGCCCGATCGCGGGCCGACCATCACGGGTCGAGTGCTCGAGACGGTGGACGCCGGCGGCCGGCCGTGTTCCGCAGGCGACGCTGAAATCACTTCACGATCGACCCTCAAGATCGGCTGATTCCGGGTTTCGTAATGCGGTGAGCTGACCGGCGCCGCCCCTGCGCGGGCGCCAGTTCGGCCTGCCCGCGCCGCGCAGCCCGACGTCAGCGCGGACCGCAACCCTTACGCCGGGCGAAGCCGCAATTTCTTGCCCGAGCTGCACACATCTGCAGTGGTGGCTGACCGGATCGTGGTGATGATGCTGGTAGCAGGCTTTCCCGCGGCAACGAAGGGGAGCACTGGTTCCCATCCCCGACTCCATGAGGAAGCTTCGTGAGCACCGCATCAAATCAGCCTGGCCCGGCACCGGCTAAAGCATCGCCGTTAATGCCGCTGTCTGCGGATGATCGGGAACACCCTCTGGTGAGGCCCGACCCATCCCCCGTTCCGTATCGGGCCATCCTCGCCACCATCGGGCTGCTGCTGGTCACGGCCGCTCTCCTGTACGTGCTGCTGGAAACCCGCCAGGTGCTGGTCTGGATCGTGGTGGCGGCTTTTTTTGCTGTCGCCCTGGCTCCGGTCGTGGGCTGGATGCAACGCCACGTCTTCGGCCGGCGCCGTGCGCTGGCCACTCTGGCTGTCTTCGTGTCGGTCGTCATCGCCCTGGCCGCCCTCGCCACCCTGTTCATCGTGCCCCTGGTCAGCGAGGGACGCAGCCTCGCCACCCAGCTGCCGCCGTTGATCGAGAAGACGAGGCAAGGCAAAGGCCCTATCGGAGATCTGTTGCAGCGCACCAATGCCTTGCAATATGTCCAGACTCACCAAGCGCAGATCAAGTCGTTCGCGGCCGGCCTGACCACGCCAGCAGCCGGCGTCGTGCGCAGCGTGGCTACCGACATCGCAGGCCTGGTGACGATTTTCGTCCTGGCCTACCTCATGGTCCTCGAGGGACCCAAGATCGTTGACAGCACCCTCGCCCTGTTCAGTCACCGGCGGGCGATGCGGATCCGCCGGGTCGCCGACGACTGCGCCCGGTCCATTACCGGTTATATCTCTGGAAACCTGCTCATCAGCATCATCTGCGGGATCCTCACCTACATCGTGCTCAAGGCCTTTGGCGTTCCTTTCGCTGGCCTGGTAGCGGTTTTCGTCGCCATCGTCGACCTGATCCCAATGGTCGGCGCCACCATCGGAGCAGTGGTCGCCACCATCGACGGGTTCATCCAGTCCGTCCCCGCCGGTATCGCCGTGATTGTGTTCTTCGTCATCTATCAGCAGCTGGAGAACCACCTGCTCCAGCCGCTGATCTATGCCCGCACCGTCAAGCTCAACCCGCTCACTGTCATCATCGCCATCCTGATCTCAGTCGAACTGGCCGGAATCCTCGGCGCCCTGCTGGCCATTCCCATCGCCAGCATGATCCAGGTCATCGCTCGCGACGTCTGGGACCATCGCCGCGGCCAGCCCAAAGCCGAACCAACCATCGGCGCCGGCAAGCAACCGGTCACCACAGTCACCGATGAACAGCGGGCGGCGGCTGCAGACGTTTGATCGCCAGGCGCGTCCCAGCGGCCTGACACCCCAGCCGGACGAGGAGATATCGGCGCTCGCAGTCGAGCTGGCCGCGCAATCCGGATCACCGGCTCCGCGATCGGAACCGATCCGGCAGGCGGTCTCGCTGCGGCACGCCAGAGGCTGCGCGGCGCACGGCCGGACGTCGCCAGGACCCGGTCAAAACGGACATAACTTGATGCGTAATTTACGCGATGGTATCGACGGGAAAACACGTTGAGCTGGATCCTCCGAAGCCACGCCGCCGCACAGCCGGCTCCCCCGCGACAGGAGAGCTCATGCCACCCGCCACACCTCGCCTGCTGGCCCGCTCCCCCGGAGCCAGGCGGGTCCGGCTGATCGCCGGTGCGATTGCCGGGCTGACCTCTCTGGTGGCTACCGCCCTGACTGTTGTCATCGCCAACCCGGCCGGCGCTGCAGACACTCTGCTGTCCCAGGGCCGCCCGGCCACGGCGTCCTCGACGGAGAACGCGTCGTTCCCGGCCGCCAGCGCCGTCGACGGCGACCCCGGCACCCGGTGGTCCAGCGCGTTCAGCGATCCGCAGTGGCTGCAGGTCGACCTGGGCAGCACCCAGTCGATCACCCAGGTCAACCTCAACTGGGAGACGGCGTACGGCAAGACCTTTCAGATTCAGACGTCGACCGACGGCAGCACCTGGACCACGGTGTTCTCCACCACCAGTGGCACCGGAGGCGTGCAGAACCTCCCCATCACCGGCAGCGGCCGCTACGTGCGGATGTACGGCACCGCGCGGGGCACCCAATGGGGTTACTCGCTGTGGGAATTCCAGGTGTACGGCGACGCAGGCACCAGCACGCCCACACCCCCAGCCACAACC
>CALMAR010000142.1 GCA_937859855.1 uncultured Kineosporia sp. | reverse complement strand
GACCTATACCGGCGAAGTGATCCCGGGCGGAGAACCAGACGTGCGTGAGCTGCCCGACGCGACCATCGGCAAGCGCAGCGTCTCGGAGATGGCCAACAACTGTTACCTGCTCACCTGCCGTGCGACCGGCACGAGAGCCCTGATCGACGCCGCTGACGACGCCCAGCTGCTGATCACCTGGGTGACCGCGGACGGCGGTCAGCTCGACTCGGTGATCACTACCCACCAGCACTGGGATCACCATCGGGCGCTGGCGGGCGTCGTCCGGGCCACCGGAGCGCGCACCTACGCGGGCCGTGAGGACGCCGCTGAGTTGCCGGTGGCTGTGGACGAGATGCTCGGGCAGGGCGACCAGGTGCGGGTGGGCGACCTGATCCTGGACGTCGTCCACCTGCGTGGTCACACTCCGGGGTCGGTGGCCCTGGTGCTGGCCTCGTCGGACGGCAGCGTGCACGCATTCACCGGTGACAGCCTCTTCCCGGGCGGGGTGGGCAACACCCGGGGTGATGCGGGCAACTTCGGCTCGCTGATCGACGACGTCGAGCACCGGCTCTTCGACGTCCTGCCCGATTCGACCTGGGTCTACCCCGGCCATGGGAAGGACACCACCCTGGGCGCCGAACGCCCTCACCTACCCGAATGGCGAGAGCGCGGCTGGTAACCGGAGAACCAGTCCGCCCCGCGCCTGCCCCGGGGACGGGGCCGCGCGGCGCCGCCCCACCACAGCCGCCCCGCGCTACCCGCCACTCCGGCAGGGGGCGGCGGGCGATTCGACCGGTCCGCGACCGCTGAACGGTGGGTCGGTCCACTGCGCCCGCCGGCACCGGCTGGGTCGATGACCCGCGCCGGTAGCCCGTGTCGTCGGTGACTCCGGCCGAAGTCTGACACAGAGTCAGAGAGTCATCACAATCAGCCAGATAGTCAGAGGAGATCAGCGCTCGCGATCAGCGCTCTCGCGATTGGCGCTGGCCAGGCTCAGCACCGTCACCACCACCAGGGTGGTCACGATCACCAGCAGAGAGAGCCAGATTGGAATCTCGGGCGCCCATCCCACATGCTCACCACCGTTGATGAACGGCAGCTCGTTGCTGTGCAGCGCGTCGAGCATCAGCTTGACACCGATGAAGCCGAGGATGAGCGCCAGTCCATAGGACAAGAAGCTCAGGCGCTCCAGCAGGCCGCCGAGCAGGAAGTACAGCTGCCGCAGGCCCATCAGCGCGAACAGCGTGGCGGTGAAGACGATGAACGGATCGGTGGTCAGGCCGAAAATGGCTGGGATGGAGTCCAGCGCGAACAGCACGTCGGTGGTGCCGATCGCCAGGAAGACCAGAACCATAGGAGTCAGGCGGCGGCCCTCCTTGGTCTGAGTCACCAACTTGGAGCCCTCATAGTCGGTGCTCATTGGCAGGACCTGCCGCGCCCGGCGAATCACGACGTTCTCGTCGAACTTGGCCTCGTCCTGAGTGCCGTGCCGGAGCAGGCTGATCGCGGTATAGATCAGGAACGCGCCGAACAAGTAGAAGATGAACGAGAACCGCTGGATCGCCTCGGCCCCCACCGCGATGAACGCGCCGCGAAGGACCAGCGACAGCAGGATGCCGATCATCAGCACCTTCTGCTGGTAAGGCCTTGGCACAGTGAACCGAGTCATGATCACCACGAAGACGAACAGGTTGTCGACGCTCAGGCTGTACTCGGTCAGCCAGCCGGCCACGAACCGGGTCGCCGTCCCGGGGCTGTCCACCAGCGCCAGCAGGACGGCGAACACCATGGCCAGGGAGATGTAGAACCCAACCCAGCCGGCCGCCTCGCGCAGTCCCGGAGTGTGCGGACGCCGGCCGACCACGGCCAGGTCGATCAGCAGCAGCAAGCCGAGGACGGAGAACGTGGCGACCTCGAACCACACCGGCACTGCCACACTGTGATCCTAGGTGACAGCTGGCATCCGTCCTCGGTGACGATGCGGCCCTGGACCATGCCCAATCTCATGGGCTTGTGCGCTGCGAGCGGCGAGGCTTCGCCGGGCCCGGGCATTGAAACCGATTCAGCTCAACCGGAAACCGGCCACCAGCGCGGCCAATTCGTCGCTCATCCGGGACAGCTCCCGGGCGTTGCCCTGGGCCTGGCTCATCGAGTGTGCGGTCACCCCGGCAGCGTCGGCGACCCCCGCGATGCTACTGGCGATCTGACCGGAACCGGTCGCCGCGACGCCGACCCCGGCGTTGATGGCCTGCGTGGTGGCGGTCTGTTGCTCGACCGCACTGGCGATCGTGGTCTGAAACTCATTGATCCGGGTGATCACGCCGGCGATCTCGGAGATCGCCCGAGCGGCCTGCACGGCGTCCTGCTGGATCGTCTCGACCCGGTTCGAGATGTTCTCGGTCGCCCGGGCCGTCTCCTGGGCCAGCTGTTTCACCTCGTCGGCTACCACGGCAAAGCCCTTGCCGGCGTCGCCGGCCCGGGCCGCCTCGATCGTTGCGTTCAGGGCCAGCAAGTTGGTCTGCTCGGCGATGGTGGTGATCAGTCTGATCACGTCACCGATCTCACGGGAAGAATCCCCCAGTTTGCTCATCGTCGCCGTGGTCGACTCAACCGCCTGCACCGCTCCGATGGCGACCCGGGCGGCTTGGTTGGCGTTGCGCGATATCTCCGAGATCGAGCTGCCCATCTGTTCGCCGCCCGCCGCCATCGCCTGAACGTTCTGCGACACCTCGTCGGCGGTCCGGGCCACCACGTCGGCCTGAGCCGAGGTCTCCTCCGCCTTTCGGCCGACATCGGCGGCAAGAGTCTCCAGTGCGGTCGCGGCACTTCCGAGCTGCCTGCTGGTCTGGCCGAGTGAGGTGAAGGCGCGGGAGAACTGATCGAGCACCGCGTTCACGTTGCTGCCAATCTCCGCCAGCTCCTGCTGGCCCCCAGCTGGAACCCGCTGGGTCAGGTCTCCGTCCGCCATCGCCTGCAGTGAGTTCCGCAGCGCCTCCAGCCGCTTGTTGATCGACCGGCCGATCAGCAAGATGCCGCTGCCCACCACCAGGCCCGCAGTCAGGCCGAGCACGATCTCCAGGACCAGCGACAGCCGGATCGCATCGGTCAGCCGCTGCTGCTGATGTACCAGTCTCGCGGTCAGGATCTGCCGGGCCTTGAGCATGGCACCGGCGTTCGCGGCCACGTAGGCCTTGTACTGGCTTCCGACGTCCGCAGACTCCTGCGCATTGTCCGGCGGCTTGAGGGTGCCGAGCCAGTAGCTGAACTTGCCGAAGGACTCGTGCATCCCGGCCAGGGCACTTCTCTCCGGAGAGCTCAGCGGCAGGCCGTTGAATGTATTGGCGGTGTCCTCAATCGACGTGAGATCGCGGGTGATGTCCTGGCCAGCGGTGGTCTGACCGGGCCGATACTGCTGGATCAGGTTGTTGAACTGGATCCGGTCGGCCAGAAACTCGATCTTCGAGACGCCTTCCAAGGTCTCTATCCGGACCTTGACGTCCTTCTGCGCATCGCTCGCCTGACGGGCGGCCATGAACGCCCCGAAGGCGGTGAGCACCACGGCAAGGATGATGCTGCCGGCCATCAGCGGAAACAGGGTCCGGATCGACCAAGAGCGCAGCGACATCTGCTTCCTCCTCAGCCTTCAAGGAGTGGCCGTTCTCCCCGGGCGACACCAATGGATCCGATATCGGCATCCAGGCACGGCGGCTGAAGATCTAACCGAGGTACGGCGCCGGGTCTGTCTCACCGGCCTGCGCCGAGGCGGCCGGGGTCAGCCGGTGCCAGCCGCCCGCATCCCGCGCAATTCCTTCTTCAGCTCCCGGATCTCGTCCCGCAGCCGGGCGGCCAGCTCGAACTGGAGCTCGGTAGCCGCACCGTGCATCTGTTCGGTGAGTTGCTGGATCAGATCGGCCAGGTCAGCGGCGGGCAGGTTTCCGGCCCCGCCGGTAAGCCGATGCTGTGCGGCTGAACTCATGCCCGGAACCGGTGCTTTGCCCCGGCTGCGCTGGCGGCCGGCTCCCCCGATCAGTGCCTCGGTGTCCTCGTCCTCGCGAGCTAGCAAGTCGGTGATATCGGCGATCCGCTTGCGCAGCGGCGCCGGGTCGACGCCACGCTCGACGTTGTAGGCGACCTGCTTCTCTCGGCGGCGGTTGGTCTCTTCGATCGCCCGATCCATCGACGGGGTGATCTTGTCCGCGTACATGTGCACTTCGCCGCTGACGTGCCGGGCGGCCCGGCCGATGGTCTGGATCAGCGAGGTCGAGGATCGCAGGAAGCCCTCCTTGTCGGCGTCCAGGATGCTGACCAGCGATACCTCCGGCAGATCCAGACCCTCCCGGAGCAGGTTGATTCCCACCAGGACGTCGAAAACGCCGGTCCGAAGTTCGCGGAGCAGCTCCACCCGGCGCAGGGTGTCGACCTCGGAGTGCAGGTAACGGACCTGGACCCCCTGCTCGAGCAGGTAGTCGGTGAGGTCCTCGGCCATCTTCTTGGTCAGGGTGGTGACCAGGACCCGCTCGTCCCGCTGAGCCCGCTCGCGAATCTCACCCAGCAGGTCGTCGATCTGGCCCTTGGTCGGCTTGACCACGACCTTCGGGTCGACCAGGCCGGTCGGGCGGATGATCTGCTCGACCACGCCCTGGGACCGGCCCAGCTCGTAGGGGCCGGGAGTGGCCGACAGGTAGACGGTCTGGCCGATCCGCTCGACGAACTCTTCCCATTTGAGCGGCCGGTTGTCCATTGCGCTCGGCAAGCGGAACCCGTGATCGACCAAGGTGCGTTTACGCGACATGTCGCCCTCGTACATGCCACCGATCTGCGGCACGGAACTGTGCGATTCGTCCAGCACGATCAGAAAATCGTCCGGGAAGTAGTCGAGCAAGCAGTTCGGCGGCGACCCGGGACCGCGGCCGTCCAGGTGCCGGGAGTAGTTCTCGATCCCCGAGCAGGAACCGACCTGCCGCATCATCTCGATGTCGTAGCTGGTGCGCATCCGAAGTCGCTGTGCCTCCAGCAACTTGCCTTCGCGTTCCAACTGGGCCAGCCGCTCCGCCAGCTCGAACTCGATCGAGCGGATCGCGTTCTCCATCCGCTCCGGACCGGCGATGTAGTGGCTGGCCGGGAACACGTACATCTCCTGTTCCTCGCGCACGATCTCGCCGGTCAGCGGGTGCAGGGTGTAGATGCGGTCGATCTCGTCGCCGAAGAACTCGATCCGGATGGCGAGTTCCTCGTACATCGGGATGATCTCGACCGTGTCGCCCCGGACCCGGAAGGTGCCCCGGGTGAAGGCCAGATCGTTGCGGGTGTACTGGATGCCGACGAACTGCCGCAGCAGCTGGTCGCGATCGAGCTGGCCACCCACCCGCAGCCGGACCATCCGGTCGACGTACTCCTGCGGCGTTCCGAGGCCGTATATGCAGGACACCGTGGCCACCACCACCACGTCGCGGCGGGTCAGCAGCGAGTTGGTGGCCGAGTGCCGGAGCCGCTCGACCTCCTCGTTCAGCGAGGAGTCCTTCTCGATGTAGGTGTCACTCTGCGGGATGTAGGCCTCGGGCTGGTAGTAGTCGTAGTACGAGACGAAGTACTCGACCGCATTGTTGGGCAGCAGTTCACGGAACTCGTTGGCCAGCTGAGCCGCCAGGGTCTTGTTCGGCGCCATCACCAGGGTCGGGCGTTGGACCTGCTCGATCAGCCAGGCCGTGGTGGCGGACTTGCCGGTGCCGGTGGCGCCGAGCAGGACGACGTCCTTCTCCCCGGCGTTGATCCGCCGGGTCAGGTCGGCGATCGCCGTGGGCTGGTCACCGCTGGGCTGATAATGCGAGACAACCTCGAACGGGGCGACCGAGCGCTGCAGGTCTGTTGTGGGACGCATGACCTACACCGTAAGCGTGGCCGCCGACAGTTTGTTTCCGGCGACGGGGCCGGCTCAGCTGGTCAGGCCGCGCAGTCGCTGCACCCGGTCCTGCCAGCAGTCGTCCACCACAGCCATGGAGCTCTGCCGGGAGCCGGAGTTGTCGATCCAGACGTCGGCGACGGCGCGGCGTTCCTCGTCGCTGGCTTGGGCGTTCACCCGCTGCCAGGCGTCGTCCGCGGTCATCCCCCGGGCCTCGATCAAGCGCTGCACCCGCAGCTGAGCCGATGCATGCACGATCACCACGAGCTGGTACCGGGACGCCAGGCCGTTCTCCACCAGTAGCGGAACGTCGTGGACCACCACGGCGCCGGGGCCGGCCCGAGCCAGCACCTGAGCCATCAGTTGCTCCGTCCGGGCCGCGATCAGCGGATGCAGGATGCCGTTGAGCCGCTGCCGCTCCTGGTCGTCGGCGAAGACGATCGCGCCGAGCGCGGGCCGGTCGAGGGTTCCATCCGCGGCCAGCACCTGGGGCCCGAACGCCTCGATCACCGCTCTCAGGCCAGGATGTCCCGGCTCCACCACTTCGCGGGCCAGCTGGTCGGCGTCGATCACCGTTGCCCCCAGCTCACCGAACCGCCCGGCGACGGTGGACTTGCCCGACCCGATTCCGCCGCTGAGCCCGATCCGCAGCACGCCGGAGATCCTAACCGGGACTGCGCCGACCTTGATCAGCAGCACGCCCCGGGACCCAGGCGGACCTGGATGCCGGGGCGCGTACGCCGATCATGAAGACCCAGAAGGAATCAGGCTCCGGTCAGTTTCTCCCGCAGGGCGGCCAGCGCCTCGTCCGTGGCCAGGGTGCCCTCCAGCGGAGTCTCGGTGGTCTCGTCCGACACCGTGTAGCTGGCCGGAGCGGCCTCGCCGCTTTCCACCCGGGCCTCGTCGTCGGCCGCCTTGGCGTCTTCGATCTGCTTGCGGTGGGCCTCCCAGCGGGCGTGCGCCTGCGCGTACTGGGTCTCCCACTCCTCGCGCTGCTTCTCGTAACCCTCGAGCCAGTCGTTGGTCTCGGGGTCGAAGCCTTCGGGATACTTGTAGTTGCCAGCCTCGTCGTATTCGGCCGCCATCCCGTACAGCGCCGGGTCGAAAGTGTCGCCGCCGGCCCCGGTTCCGGCTTCGTTGGCCTGCTTCAGCGACAGCGAGATCCGCCGCCGCTCCAGGTCGATGTCGATCACCTTGACGAAGATCGGATCGTTGACCTGCACGACCTGCTCGGGGATCTCGACATGCCTCTCGGCCAGCTCGGAGATATGGACCAGTCCCTCGATGCCCTCGTCGACCCGGACGAACGCGCCGAACGGAACCAGCTTGGTGACCTTGCCCGGCACGACCTGGCCGATGGCGTGAGTGCGGGCGAACTGCTGCCACGGGTCTTCCTGCGTGGCCTTCAGCGACAAGGACACGCGCTCGCGGTCCATGTCGACGTCCAGCACCTCGACCGTGACCTCCTGGCCGACCTCGACCACCTCACCCGGGTGATCGATGTGCTTCCAGGACAGCTCCGAAACGTGCACCAGGCCATCGACGCCGCCGAGGTCCACGAACGCACCGAAGTTCACGATGGACGAGACCACGCCGGAACGGACCTGACCCTTCTGCAGGGTCTGCAGGAAGGTCTGGCGCACCTCGGACTGAGTCTGCTCCAGCCAAGCCCGGCGGGACAGCACCACGTTGTTGCGGTTCTTGTCCAGCTCGATGATCTTGGCTTCGATCTGCTTGCCCACGTAGGGCTGCAGGTCACGCACCCGGCGCATCTCGACCAGCGACGCAGGCAGGAATCCGCGCAGCCCGATGTCGAGGATCAGGCCACCCTTGACCACCTCGATCACCGTGCCGGTGACGATGCCGTCCTCTTCCTTGATCTTCTCGATCGTGCCCCAGGCCCGCTCGTACTGAGCGCGCTTCTTGGACAGGATGAGCCGGCCCTCCTTGTCCTCCTTCTGGAGAACCAGGGCCTCGATCTCATCCCCGACACTGACCACCTCGGCCGGGTCGACATCGTGCTTGATGGACAACTCGCGCGAGGGAATGACGCCCTCGGTCTTGTATCCGATGTCCAGCAGCACCTCGTCCCGGTCGACCTTGACGATCGTCCCGGAGACGATGTCCCCGTCATTGAAATATTTGATCGTCTCGTCGATCGCGGCGAGGAAATCCTCTTCGCTGCCGATGTCATTGACGGCGACCTGCGGGGTGCGTGCCTTCTCGACCGTGCTGGTGGTCATGAACGTGGGAACTCCGATGCGGACAGAACTCGATGGGTGGACAGGATCGGTGCAGACGGCACACCCCGTCACGCAGCCCGTGAAAACCCCGAGTCGGTGGCACTTCCCCAGCAGGGGCATCCGGCCAGTCGGATCGGTGCTGTCCTCAATCAGGCATCTTGCAAAGAAATCTCACTGAAGACATACAGCCCGCGCAGTACAGCATGCGCCGCAGCTCACACTAGCTTGAGCAGAAACCCGGGTCAAAGCTGGGACCGCAGCGCAACGGCTGCTCGTGGACCGGCACAATTCTGCCGTGAGAACGCCATGACCAGGCCTCGCCCAGAGGCCGATCCGGACACCGGTCCGGATGCCGATCCGGACACCGGTCCGGATGCTGGGCCGGAGACTGGGCCGGGCAGCCAGTTCGCCGGGTTCGCGCCGATCGGCCCGATCGCCACAGTGCAGGCCAACCGGTCGTGGTGGGACCGTGAGGCCAGGGCCTACCGCAGCCAGCACGAGACTGATCTTGGTGGGCGGCTGATCTGGGGTCCCGAGGGCCTGGACGAGACTGATGCCGGCCTGCTCGGTGATCCGGCTGGGCTGCCTGGGCTGACCGTGCTCGAGGTCGGCGCGGGGGCGGGCGACGGAGCCAGATGGCTGTGCCAGCAGGGCGTGCACGCAGCCGCCAGTGATCTGTCCATCGGCATGCTGCGGCAGGCGGACGGCTCGTTGCCCGGAGTGCAGGCCGACGCCCGGCGGCTGCCGTTCGCCAGCGCCTGCTTCGACGTGGCCTTCACCGCCTACGGCGCCCTGCCGTTCGTGGCCGATCCCGAACGGGTGCATCGCGAGATCGCTCGGGTGCTGCGACCGGGCGGCCGGTGGGTCTTCGCCCTGTCCCACCCGATCCGCTGGGCATTTCCAGACGACCCAGGGCCGGGCGGACTGACCGCCACCCGGTCTTATTTCGATCGGACGCCGTATCAGGAGACCGGCCGGGACGGCGCCCCGGTTTACGCCGAGCACCATCGGACCCTGGGCGATCAGGTCCGGATGCTGATCAGCGCTGGATTCGTGATCGAGGACCTGGTGGAGCCGGAATGGCCGGAGGGACTTCAGCGGGTCTGGGGAGGATGGAGCCCCGCTCGAGGCCGGCTCATACCTGGCACTGCGATCTTCTGCTGCCGGCTGGTCCGGTGAGGGTGGGTGATCAGGCGCCGGTGGAGGATCGGCGGCTGGCCCGGGATTCATCGGCCTGATCGGCCTGATCGGCCTCAGCCGGGCCGCCGGGTCCCTGCCGCCGCCACTCCTCGTTGCCGTCCCCGTTGTCGTCCGTGTCACCGTCGTCGTCGCCGTGGGAAAAGGCCAGCAGGGTCAGGCCGATCAGCACCAGGATCGGGCCGAGGGTCCAGCCCGCGATCGGGCCGACTCTGGTCACGAACCGCAGGCCGCGGGCCGAGGAAGCGAACTTGTGCACGTTGGCCCTGACCGTGGCGCCGGTGTAGGTCAGCCGGCCGGCGATGATCGGCACTTCCTTGCCGTTGAAGGCCAGCCGCTGGTTGACCTGCTCACTGCCCTTGATGATCGCGCCGGTGTACGGCTCGACCCACACGGTTCGGATCGTGGCGTAGACCTGGTCGGCCTTGACTGAAGGCAGATCTTTCCGGCCGAACACAGCGCCCGGGACGTCCTGCCGCCCGATCACCTCGTCGTCGATGGCCTGGACGAAGCGGTAGGTCTGCATACCAAGGATCTTCTCGGTGCCGTCGTAGCGGGCCGGAAACGCCGCCTGGGCGTTACTGTCCCAGAACGGGTAATCGTGGTTGCGCTGGACCTTGAACGGGAACTTGAAGATCAGGCCGTCGTGGATGACGGCCTGGCCGACCGAGTCCCCGGCCCGGGTGATCAGATAGTCGCCACAGCAGTTGGTGGCCTCGCCACTGTCACCGTCGAACGACGCGCCTTCCAGGTAGGCCTGCAGCAGTCCGGCGTTTCCGGACAGCTCCGGGTTCACCACCCGGGCCTCGAACGCCAGCTGATAGAAGGCCTGCCCCCTTGGCACCCTGGAACCGCTGGGCGGGATCTGGCCGACGATGCGACGGGTCACCCGGACGGTCTGGTTGAGCAGGATCGCGTTGCCACCCCCGGCCACCCGGCTCGGCACCAGCGCGGTGATCCCGGTGCCCTCCGCGATCAGATCCTGATCCGGGTTGTCCGGCGCCTTGGCGACCCGCGCGTACACATAGCCGGGCAACGCGACGGCCAGCGCCATCAGAGCGACCCCGGCCGCGATCAAGATCAGGCCAGCAATCCTGCGCATGAACCCGCTCCCAGATCGTGCTGCATGTTGAGCCGCGCGGTGTCGTCCCTCTGCCTTGTCAAGGCGCTCGGGCGTCTGGTTGACCGTCGGCCGCTGATTACTGAAGGTGACGTTGCTGGGCACATTAGCAGCCACCAGCGACTATCAGTTATGTCTAATGGCCGACCTTCTGGGCCAACCATCTAATGTCGGCGACTGAGCGGCACACTGAGCGTTGCCGCCAGGTCACCGGGCCGATGTGGCTCGCTGGGCCCTCGCCGGTTCCGGACGGTACATCAGCAGTGACGCATGCAGGAGGGTGGTGACGGCATGACGGACTTTCTGGATCCGGCCCCGCCACTGCCGCCCCGGCCGCCCGGCGGCTTGTCGACGGGCAGCCGGCCAGACCATCGCCGGCAGTCCGGTCCGCGGCAGGGAGCCCCCGCCGCGGCGGATGGGAGGGCCGCTGCTCAGGCTGGCCCCTACCAGGACCGCGATCTGCCCTTCCAGCTGCCCCAGCGGATCCGCGCAGCGATCGATGCGCGGCGCGACCATTGGACGCCGGTGGACTCGGGCGCGCTGGTGATGATGGCGGTGCAGGCGCTGGTGGTCTTCGTGCAGACGGCCGGCGGCAGTCTGTACCTGGACGACCTGCGCGCCCAGGCCTACGCCCTGAACCAGCCGCTCTGGTCGTTCATCATCGGATCCAACGGCACCCACTTCGCGCCGCTGCCCAGGCTCCTGGACTGGATCCAGTCCCGCGCCTTCCCGCTGGAACACGGCCCGGCGGTCGTGATCACGCTGATCGTCCGGTCGCTGCTGGCGCTGGCGTTCTGGCGGCTGCTGCGACGGTTGTTCGGGCCCTCCCGGCTCACCCTGGTGCCGCTCGGCCTGCTGATGATCACCCCAGCCCTGCTCCCCGCCACCCTGTACTACCGGCAGTCGATCACGGTCGTCGCCTGCACGGTGGCGATGGTCTGGGCCGTGGACGCGCACCTGCGGTACCTGCTCACCGCCCGGAGCAGCGCGCTGGCTGTGGTGGCACTGGCGACCGCGATTGGCCTCGGCTGCTACGAGAAAGCAGCCGCGATCCCGGTGATCCTGCTCGGCGCGTCAGTGGCCGTCTTCGGCCGCCGCCCGGGCGGTGTGCACGGCGCCGGGGAACGGCACCTGGTCCGTAACAGCGGGCTGGGAGTCCTGGTCAGCGGCCTGGTGGTGGCCGGATTCCTGGTCGTCTACCGGTCTGGCCCCTACGACCAGGGCGCCGGGTCAGCGCCATCGCTGCCCACAATCCTGCATCTGGCCTGGGACGTGTCGGCTCGCGATGTCATCCCGTTGTTGCTGGGAGGCCCGTATCAGTGGTTCTTCGGCGACCCGTACGCCGGCGTCCCGCGACTGTCTCCCGGCGCGATCGTCTCGGTCGTGGTGATCGCCGGCCTGGCCGTTGTGGTGACCGGATTGCGCCGGCCTTCTCCGCTGCTACGGGGAGCCATCCTGCTGCTGGCCTGGACGCTGCCGTCGGTGGCCATCGTCGCAGCGGGCCGGTTCGGCAGCCTGGGGCTACTGCTGGCCGATGCCACCCGGCTGTGGGCAGATCTGGTGCCGGCCTTCCTGCTGGCCGGGGCTCTGGCCGTGCTGCCCTGGCAGGTGGGGACCTGCCGGTCCGGAACCGGCGGGCCCGGCTGATCCGGGCCACGCCGTCCGGGGCGTCCCACCCGTGCGGGCCATCGCTGGGGGCCTGGTGCTCGCGGTGATCGCGACCGGCTCCCTGGTCAGCACCGTGACCTACCTGAACCGGTGGTGGGACAACCCGACCGGTACCTGGCTGGGTAATCTGCGGGCCACGGCCGGGCAGGCCGAACCGTACGCCCGGGTGCTGGCCACACCGCTGCCGCAGAACGTGCTGCCGCTGTGGGTGGCGCCCAAGCTGCCGACCAC
>CALMAR010000141.1 GCA_937859855.1 uncultured Kineosporia sp. | reverse complement strand
TTTGCAAGCAGGGGGTTGTCGGTTCGAGTCCGATCGTCTCCACCCAGCTCAGAGGCCACCCTCGATCTGTCCGGAAGCACCCTTAGGAGCAGTACAGCAGAGAAGTACAGCAACATCGCTCGCCTCACCTATGGAGCCCGCATGAGTGGTACACATCGCGGCGATGAAGCCCCAACAGGCAGGGCAAGGCAAGTATCAACTGCCATCCTCGGCTTCCTCACGGTGATTGTTGGCTTGTCAGAGGCTGGCACGGCATTGAAGTATCCGGCGGGATCCCTCGCCAAAGGCATCGGGAATCTTCCCCCATGGGTACTGATTGTGATCTTGACCCTCGCAACCTTGGCCGCCTTCCTTACCGGAACGGCGATCGCCGTGCTTGCATCGCGCCGTGGCCGAAAAGCGATGATCTCGTTGGACCTGTATGAAGACCGGTTGATCAACGCACGGACCGACCTCGTGGAACTCGATCGATCGGTCGTGGAGAGGGCGACCGAATACGCCGAACTAGGTAGACGCCTGCGATCGGCCCAGCAACTACTGCAGATCACGGAAGAACAAGTAGGTGCGTTGCGAGAGACGATCGAACAGTCAGTGCGGAGTTCCAAGAGCGCCTGGTGGGTGCTGGTCATCATGTATCTCCTCGGTATCGCCACAGGGCTGGTCGAAAATTGGGTTGCTGGCGATATATCGGCGCCTTGGCATTGGACGATCTGGTAGTCACTTAACGTCCCGTGCCCTGTCATGCTGCGTCTCTAGCTGCTCCCCCAGTCGTCGAAGCGCGCGTTGTGTCTCGATCGAACTCACCTCGCTGTAAATGTTCATCGTCACGGCTATCTGACTGTGCCGGAGGATCTGCATGGCCACCCGGGGATGAACGTCGAGGGCAACCAGGAGCGACGCGCAGGTGCGCCCGGGTCGAGTGAACGGAGATGACAGGGACCTCTGCCAACCCGCACCGCGCCTTGAACCAGCGATGGAAGTTGCGCGGGTCAAGGGGCAAGCCGTACCGCGTCGTGATCACCAGGCCAGACCCATGCCAAGCCTCTCCCGCTTTCCCGGCCCACACCTGCTGCTGCAACTGCCGAATCTTCAGCGCGCTGAGACAGATGTCGGGCAGCGGCAGCAGCGCATCAGACGACGCGGTCTTGGTCTCTCGACGGATGAGCCGTCCATTGACCCGCTGGACCTGCCAAGCGATCACGACTTCGTTGCGGTCGAGGTCGACGTCCTCCCATGCCAGCCCGAGGACCTCACCACGCCGGAGCCCAAGGACCAGAATCAGGACGAACGCGGCGTACAGCGGATCATCGTCGGACCGGGCCGACTCCAAGAACCGCCGAGCCTCTTCCACCGTCCAGGGCTTGGGCTTACGAGGGCGGGGAATGGCAAGCCGGATCAGCGCAGCGACATTTCGAGCCAGCAGCTCGTCCCGGACTGCATTGGACAAGGCCGCCCGGAGCACTCCCCACGCCTGGCGGATCGTCCAATCCGACGCCACCTGATGACAACATTCACCGACGGCGCAGCACCTCGGATGCTCGCGGGCTACATCCTTGCCCTGGGCGCAGCATTGACAACGGATACGAAGCTGGTTCACCCAGGTCTGCACGTCCCGCACTGTCAGCTTGTCCAGGCGCCGATTGCCGAGATCCGGGACGATATACAGCCGCGTGAACATCTCATAGTTGGCGACTGTCGCCGGTGCGAGGTTCGGAGCCACCACCTCGGTGAGCCAGCTCGTTAAGTAGACCAATACGGTGGGGACCCGCGTCGCCACCGGCCCACGAGCCGATTGTCGGTGCAGGTCAAGCCATTTCGCGTGAACAGCCTCCCGTGTCTTGCCGTAGAGATACTTCCGCTGACGCCGCCCGGTGGGCGTAGTAACCCACACATAGGCGGCATAGCCGTTGCGGAACGGGTAGATGGACCCTTCACCATTCCCGCGTTTGCCGGTCACCGGATGTCCTCGACCTCGGCCGCCCGGAGGGCCACGTACTCGTCCACCCATTGCGGAGGATGCGGCGTGATCGCCCATCCTTAAGAGACCGAAGATCACCAGTGATGACAAGCATCTTGGTCTTGGGCAGGCCGTAACCGAGCATTTCGGCGACCTCGGCCACGGTGTACCACTTCCGTTGGATCACAACGTCCGCCATGTCACGCCACCTCCCCATCGTCTGCCGCATGAGTTGCCGAAGCATGTTGTTCTGAGCTCTGTTTGCCGTCGCGGGCAGCTTCGTAGGCTTCTCGCCATCGGCTTCGGTCGGCGATGCCGAGGAGGAGGCGGTGCTGGAGGGTGGGGATGTTGTCGGCGGGGGTGGCGGGTTCCCAGTGCCATTGGTCGCGGGTCTTGTCATTCAGGGCCAGGGCGTCGCTTTCGCCACTGCCCGGGCTCTCCGGGTCTACGCCAAGGGTGGCGAGGACCCAGGCGCGGCGGTCGTGGCGGTGGTCGGCAAGAGTTTTGCCGGTCCATTTGCGGGAGACGAGGATGCGTCGGCCGCCGTAGCCGAGGTGTTCGCGCTTGTGGGCCTTGGACCGGCAGGAGCCAGGAGTCACGCCGGGCTTGGTCTTTCGCGGCTGGATGCCGTATCGGAGCCAGTTCGGGCAGTCGGGCGTGCAGGGCTCGGCTTGGAGGGCTTGGTGGAGCCGGTCCACATGGGCAGCGATCCGGGCGGCGTCCGGGTGGTCCGGGTCGGGCGAGTGGGCTTCGGTCATGGACTTGGTGAGGTACTTAGCCAGGTAGCCGATCCGCCGCTCCGACTCGGCGGTTCCGGCGAGGACGCTTTGCAGGTCGATCTGATCGCCGAACTTGAGCACGTGGAAGGGTTCGGCCCCATCGCCAATACCCTCATCGGCCAGGTCGTCGAGCTGGTCCAGCTGCGCTTGGGCTTCATTCCAGGTCGTCAGCTCCGCTCCGGTGGCGGGATCGTAGTAGCCACCGCCGATGGTGCGGCCATGGTCATCGAGGTGGTCGTGCCAAACCGGGGCCAAGGTGTCGGAGTAGACGGCTTGGCCGGTAGCAGGCCACCAGATCTGCCGGTAGGTCGCCGCCACGACCTTGCGAATGACCGCGCGGGGAATCGAGCCGCGGATCGCGAAGTGGACGTGCGCAGCGAGGCGGCGCTGCGGTTCGACAGCGGCGAAGTATTGGACGTCGTATCCAGCGACCCGGCGCAGGTTCTGCACGAACCGATCCACGAGGGCGGAGAACCCGATTGCATCCCGTGCGGCCTGCCGGTAGCTGTAGGTGCCCGGGTTGACCGGGGTTCCATCAGCGCGGACCCGCCCGTAGGAGGGCAGGGTCAGGGTCAGGAACATCGAGGGCCGGAACACCTGCCCGTCCTTACCGTCGTAGACCCGGCCCAAAGTGGTGGCGGCCTGCTCCCGCTTCGGCAGGTCGGGCACGTCGTCGCGGCGGCGGGTGGATCGGTGCCGGGCAGGCTCACTCGGCGCAGGGTCGAGGCTGCCTTTGACTCCGGACGCGGCGAGCTGCTCATCCAGGTCGGCCATCGCCTGCTCGTCTCCGGCGGCGGTGGCGTCGGCCCGCTCGATCACCAGCCCGATCTGCTGGTCGGTGGGCTGGTCCGGGTTCAGGTCGGGTTCGGTGTCGAGGTGCCATCCTTCCCGGCATTGGTGGACCCGCAGCCGCCGGGCCCGTTCCGCGCAGGGCGGGCACGTGGAGGCGAGGGTGGACCCGCACGGAACGTCGATGAACTCGACCTCGCCGGTTTCCAGGTGGGTGGCCTTCATCGCGACCGGGCGGATACAGACACCGTTGGCGATCGCGGCGGCCTGGGCCACATCTAAGGCGATCGGCATCTTGGCCCGCTGCGCACGAGATCCCAGACGCAATGCAGGAGCCGGGGGAACGGCAGGGCTGTCGTCGATGAGGGTCACAGGGTCACTCCTTCACCGTGGGCGTTGGTGTTGTGGTGCAGGGCTTCCCGGTCCGCTATCTCGGCCGCCGACGAGGTGAAGGTCCACAGGCAGCCGGGGACCAGGCAGGTCGCGGCCCATAGGCCGTAGGAGCCGGTCAGCAGGACGGGCACGTATCCGTCTGCGGTGCAGCAGGATTCAGCCGCAGTCACCAGAGTCACCGTCCTGTCCGTTGCTCGGCGTGGTCGTGGGCGGCTGCATGGCGGTCCACCTGGCTGGTGGCATCGTCCAGGCCGGTGGCGGTGGCTTGCCAGGGGCAGTGCTGGCAGCGGACCCGGACCGGCAGCACGTCTGCGGAGACGAGTTCGGCGGTGAACACACGCCCTAGGTCACTGACGATCACCCCGGCGGGCAGGGTGATGACCACCCGCCCGGCCGGATAGTCGAATACGGCTGGGAGCAGCCTCCCCACCAGCACCGGGCCAGGGACCTGGTCTGCGTGCGGCCCAACGGGTTTCACAGTGTGCGTGGTCATGACCGGCCCCCGTCC
>CALMAR010000140.1 GCA_937859855.1 uncultured Kineosporia sp. | reverse complement strand
CAAGGTGCGCGTCGACCTTGATACGGGCGTCATCCGCGTGCCCCGGCTGGTCGGCGTGTACGACGTCGGCCGCGTCATCAACCCGAGCACCCCCGCCTCGCAGCTCAACGGTCCGATGATCGCCGGGCTCGGCGGCGCCCTGACCGAGTGGGCGTCCTGGCGTTGGTGCCTCTACGTCAACCTGATCTTCGCAGCCGTCGCGGTGGTCGGCGCGCTCGTGCTGCTGCGCAACGAGGGCCAGGCGAACAAACCCAAGCTGGACCTCGCCGGTTCGGCCGTGGCCGCGTCGGGACTGTTCCTGCTGGTGTTCGGGCTGTCCCGGGCCGAGACCGATGGCTGGGGCAGCACCGTGACGCTGGTTTGCCTGGCAGCGGGGGTCGTGCTGCTGGCCGCGTTCGTGCTGATCGAGACCCGCGTGACGGCGCCCCTGCTGCCGCTGCGGATCGTGCTGGACCGCAATCGGGGCGGCGCGTTCCTGGCGATGGGCCTGACAGCGATCGCCATGTTCGGCGTCTTCCTCTTCCTGACCTACTACCTGCAGGTCACCAAGGGTTTCAGCCCGGTGCAGAGCGGTCTGGCGTTCGTGCCGATGATCCTGTTCGTGCTGGCCGCCTCGGTCACGTCGAACATCAAGCTGCTGCCCCTGCTCGGAGCGCGCAGGCTGATCGTGACCGGCATGCTGCTGGGTGCCGTCGGCATGGTCTTCCTCAGCCGCATCACGGCCGAGACCAGCTACGCCACGCACGTGCTGCCGATCCTGCCGGTGATGGGCGTCGGCTTCGGGCTGATCTTCGCGACCTCGTTCAACACCGCCACCCACGGCGTGGCCCGCACCGACGCCGGGGTCGCCTCCGCCACGGTGAACACCATGCAGCAGGTCGGCGGCTCGATCGGGACGGCGCTGCTCAGCACCGTCGCGGCGCACACCACCGCGTCCTACGCCGCCGGGCACCCGGGCCGGCAGGGTCTGCTGGACGCCGCTGTGCACGGCTACACCACCGCGTTCCTCGTCGCCGGCGGCATCTTCGTCTTCGGCGCAATCACGATCTTCATGCTGATCAAGCCGCACCAGGTGCCGGGCACCGTTCCGGAGCAGGCGGCTGCGGGCGCTGCCGCGCCGGTCCTCCCGACCCAGGCCACCGGACCGCAGCCGGAGGCCGTACCGCCGTTCGACGAGCCGGCGACCTCCGGGGCCCAGGCCGCGTCCGGATCGTGAACCCACTCCCCCGGAGTCGGCCCCGGAGTCGACCCCTGGAGTCGGCCCTGGAGCCGGCCCTGGAGCCGGCCCTGGAGCCGGCCCCGGAGCCGGCCCCGGAGTCGGCCGACGATGGCCGCCACGTCCGGAACAGCCGGCGAGATGCTGTGCTGGACCACGACGCGGCGGTCAGCGGTGGGGGCCGCTGCCGGGCCGGTTCCGGCAGGAGGTACGAGGCCATCACGCCAGAGGGTGCAGCGGTGGTGGCGCGTTCGGCAGCGATGCGGCAACCTGCATGATGCCCGTTGCCCACCGCGTCGCCGGTGAGCCAGGTTTCCGGCGGTCATGATCCATCGACAGGGGGTGGGACCCATGAAGGCAGTGTCCGCAGTGGGTGCTCCCTGCAGTCCACGGTCGTGCGACTGAGGTGGTCGCTACCGGGAGCGCCCGTCAGGCAATCGCGAAAGGCGACTCCCATGAACACGACACCTTCTCCGCGTCTGCACTCCAACTCCGTCACGGCCTCCGACCGGCCGAGGTCCGACCGGGTTCAGCCGCAGGTCGACACGATCAAGCGGTGGCGTGCCGCGGGTGAGCGGGCGCTGGTCCTCGGTGGTGGCGGATCGACGGGCAACGCGTGGTCGATCGGCGTCATCGCCGGCCTGTTCGATGCCGGGCTGGATGTGACCCAAGCTGATCTGATCATCGGCACGTCGGCCGGATCGACGGCCGCGGCCCAGGTAACCAGCGCGACGCCGGCCGCACTGCTTGCCGACATCCTTGCCGCTGCGCCCCGGTCACGGACCGGACCGGTCGAATCCCCCGGTGGACGCGTTCCCGGGCCGGTGGCGGAGCACATGGAGCGGACGAGTGCGATCATCGCCGCCGCTGAGGATGCGGCCGACATGCGCCGCAGATTGGGTGCGGCGGCGCTGGACCTGGATGCTGCGTCGGACGGCTCCGTGCAGGAGCGGTGGCGCGCAACCGTCGCCGCTCGGCTGCCCAGCCAGCACTGGCCGGAACGACCGGTGCTCATCACGGCGGTCGCTGCCCATACCGGTGAACCGGTCGTATTCGACCGCCACAGCGGGGTCGACCTGGTGGACGCCGTGGCCGCCAGCTGTGCCAGTGGCTTCGCCTACGGTATCGGCGGCAGCCGATACATCGACGGGGGCTACCGATCCAACGCCGAGAATGCCGATCTGGCAGCCGGATACGCACGGGTGCTGGTGCTGTCACCATTCGGTGGCAGGTCACGGACCCCGGTTGGCTGGGGCACGCATCTGGCCACGCAGGTCGACGAACTGCGCGCACGCGGCAGCAGAGTTGAAACGATCTTCCCGAGCAGCGACTCCGAGCGCATGTTCGGCACCAATGCGATGGATCCGTCGCTGCGTCCGCCGGCTGCTCGAGCCGGTTACGACCAGGGAACAACCCTTGTCGAGCAGCTCACCGAATTCTGGCGCTGATGCTGAGGGCACCGGTCGACTCGATGTGCGTGACCAGGGTGACGACACCATCTCGGTTCGGATGGTCGACTCACGTCCCGGAGGTCACGCCGGCCCCGACATGAAGTCTCGCGGGACCCGGATCACGCGTGGACGCAGACCGAGAGCGAGTTTGAACCGTATCCGGGGGCCTGCGGCGTAGGGTCGGTTCGCGGCCGGCGGCATTCTCGGCACGGCGTGATTCGGCGATCCGTGCGACTGGTCACCCGTGACCAGGCATCCACGCCGGCAGCATGAGGAGTGGATGTGGGAGCAGGTCATGGTCATCTCCGGCCTGACGACGATCCTTTCGGATCGGCTGTGCCGCATGGTGACTGGTCGAGCGAGGATCGGGCCGCGACACCGCGGGAGGACGGGCGCTCGCGGCGCCGTTCGAGAAGGCGCCGACCTGCGTCGCGTCGGGCCAGCGCCTTGCTGGTGGCGCTGCTGATCCCGATCCTGCTGTCCACCGCCGTGGCCGGGGCGTGGTTGTGGCCGCGCGGCGAGGCTGAGCATGGTGGTCTGGCGGTAACCCCGGCCTCCGGGGATCGGACGGCGGCAGCGCGGGTGTTGTCCACCACGGCGACCGGCTGCCCCGGGACCCCGGAGGATCGGCTCCCCGACGGGAACATCCCCGCGACGGTGACCTGCGCCACCGCCAGAGTCGTGATCACGTCGGGCAAGGATGCCGGGGCGCGCACTCGGGTGGCGGTTCCGCCGCCGGTGTACCGATCAGGTGTCGAGCCTGGGACCAGTGTTCAGCTGATGTTCTACCCGCCCGCGGCCATGGACGACTCCTCCGCTTCATCCGGCGGCTCAGGGCGCACCGCCCAGGCCGACATCACCCGCAACGACGAGGACTCCACCGCGGGGGACGACGCTCCCGCCACGGCGGGCGACCTCGCCGCAGCCGCCCAGGAAGCACAGAATTCCGGCGACCCGGCAGAAAGCCTGGGGACTCTGCCTGACGGGGATGTGTACGTATGGGCTGACTTCTCGCGGAGCACCCCCTTGGGCATCCTGGCGGTCGTGTTCGCCGTCCTGGTCGTCGCCGTCGGCCGATTCCGAGGTCTCGCGGCGTTGGCCGGGCTGGTGATTGCCGGGCTGGCCGTCGGCGCGTTCATGCTGCCCGCCCTGCAGCGAGGGGAGAACCCCGTCGCGGTGGCGGTGGTCTGCTCTGTCGCGATCATGACGGTGCTGCTGTACGTGGCCCACGGCCTGTCGATCAAGACGACGACCGCCCTGCTGGGCACGATCGCCGGCCTGTGCGCCTCGGCCGGTCTGGCCGATTGGGCCTCGCGCGCCGCGCACCTGAACGGTCTGGGCAGCGAGGACAACTACACCCTCAGCACCCTGACCACCGGGGCCGACCTGTCGGGGGTGATCCTCTGCGGGATCATCGTGGCCACCCTGGGCGTCCTCAACGACGTCACCGTCACCCAGGCCTCCGCCGTCTGGGAGCTTCAGGAACACGCCCCGCACCTGCCGGCGCGGGCGCTGTTTCGCAGCGGGATGCGCGTCGGGCGCGACCACCTCGCCTCCACCGTGTACACGATCGTGTTCGCCTACTGCGGCGCCGCCCTCCCCACCCTGCTGCTGATCCAGCTCTACCAGCGCCCGCTGGGGCAGGTCCTGACCAGCGTCGACATCGCGGAAGAACTCGCACGCACCTTCATCGGCTCCATCGGCCTCATCCTGGCCATCCCCCTCACCACCGCGATCGCCGCGATCACAGCCGCAGCCAGCCGCCCAGGCACCGACACCGCCGTCCCTGCCTGAGCCAAGGCTTCGGGCAGGCGACCGGTCATGCCGAGTTGGGGCGACGGCTTGACAATCATTGAGAATGATACTGAGATTCATTCTCATGAAAATCCTCAACCGGCGCACCGGGCGCGGCCTGGTCCTGTGCGCGTGCAGCATGGCGGTCCTCGGCGCGTGCGGCTCACCGTCCACCACGTCCGCGAAGCCGGCCGACCGGGACGGCGAGGTGCACGTGACGGCCTCGTTCTATCCGCTGCAGTTCATCGCGCAGCGCATCGTCGGCTCGGAAGGCCGGGTCGGATCCCTGACCCGACCCGGCGCAGAACCGCACGACCTGGAACTCAGCCCGCAGGATGTGGCCGCCGTCAGCCGGGCCGACCTGGTCGTGTACCTGAAAGGTTTCCAGTCCTCGGTCGACGACGCCGTCGCTCAGGCAGCGCCCGACCGCGCCTTCGACGCTGCACCCACGGCGCACCTGGACCGCACCTACACACCCATCGAGGACGGCGAGCAGGAGCACGGCGAAGCCGGCAGCACGGACCCGCACTTCTGGCTGGATCCGACCCGGCTGGCCGCCGTGTCCGACGCGCTGGCTCAACGCCTGGAACGCCTGCGCCCGCACGACGCGGCGACCTTCAGGGCCAACGCCACCACCCTGCGCCGCGACCTCGCCGGCCTGGACCTGCGGTACCGCGACGGACTGTCCGGGTGCGCCAACAAAGACCTCGTGACCAGCCACAACGCCTTCGGATACCTCGCGCAGCGCTACGGCCTGGAACAGGTCGGCATCACCGGCCTGAACCCCGACCAAGAACCCTCGGGAGCAGACCTCGCGGCCGTCACCCGATTCGTGCGAGACCACAAGGTCCGCACCATCTACTACGAGACCCTGATCTCCCCAGCCATCGCTCGCACCGTCGCCTCCGAAACCGGCGCTGCCACGGCCGTACTGGACCCCATCGAAGGATTGACCCCGGCGTCCCAGGGCAAGAACTACCTCGAGGTGATGCGCTCCAACCTGAAGAACATTCGTCAGGGACAACCATGCACGTAGAACGCGGGACTCCCCCCGTCATCGTGATCGGGCGGCGCAAATCGGTACCGGGCGGAGGGAGTTGCCCGGCTCGGTGACTACGTGCGGGATCAGGCCAGGCATGGCGGCGACCGGGTCAGCGTGGCTTGGCGGGGGGTGGCATCAGGCAGGTCAATGAGCGAGGAGCCGTGCCAGCATGCCGCTCAGTACCGCGCGTTCGTCGCTGTCGAGGGGAGCGAAGATCTTGTTCGCCGCCCGTTTCGTCACCTCGAGCCCTTCAGCGAAGACCCGTTCGCCCTCGGGTGTCAGCTCGAGGCGCATCGCTCGTCCCGCCCCGGTGGACCGATGGATGAGTCCGCGGGCTTCCAGCCGCGTCGCGAGGGTGCCGAAAGCCTGGTCGGTCTGAAAGGTCAGCACCGCGAGGTCGTGCTGCGAAGCGCCAGGACGATCGTGCAGGTGCCGCAGCGCGTCCCACTGGACGAGCGTCACATTAAGGTGTCGCAACGCCTCGGTGGCGGCGCGATGCTGTTTCACCTGCACCCGCTTTACCGCCAAGCCCAGCTCCGCATTCGACATCTTCACGGCCCGATCCTACCCGTCCCGGGATCACTTGCTTATATAAACATGTGGACTTATGGTACCTGCATGGCAGAGACGCTCTCGCTCACCATCCCCACCGCTTCCGGCGACGTGCCGCTGACCGCGGATGCCCGCGGAAGTGGACGTCCGGTCGTCATCCTGCACGGAGGCGCAGGACCTGCGTCGGTGACCAGCTTCGCCGACTTGCTCGCCGAGGCGACGAGCACCCGAGTCATCGTGCCGACCCACCCCGGTTTCAACGGAACCCCACGTCCTGAAACGCTCTCTACCATTGACGGGCTCGCAGAGGTCTACGCCGGTCTTCTCGACGAACTCGGGCTCGACGACGTGAGCGTCATCGGCAATTCCATCGGAGGGTGGATCGCCTCGGAGCTCGCGCTGCGCCGACCGACTCGTCTGGGACGCGTCGCGATCGTCGATTCGGTCGGCATCGAGGTGGAGGGACACCCTGTCGCCGCCTCGCTTCCGCCTGCACAGCTTGCCCAGTACAGCTGGTACGACCCCTCGAAGGCTCCCAGCCTGGACCCGACGACCATGCCTCCCGCCTTTCGCCAGATGCTTGCCGGAAACCAGGCTGCCCTGGCCCTCTACGGCGGCGGCATGACCGACACGACCCTGCTGCACCGGCTCGGCGGGATCGTCGTACCCACGCTCGTGCTCTGGGGAGAAGCAGACCGGATCGTCGACCCCGACTACGGTCGGGCGTTCGCAGCGGCCATCCCCGATTCGCGCTTCGAGTTGCTGTCGCGCACAGGTCACGTTCCTCAGATGGAGACGCCGCAAACGCTGCTGGACGCGTTACGACAGTTCCTGACCGGTTAGCGCGACGCTGCCGCTGCCCGGGCGGCCCGTACCCCTGCGAATGAAGGTCGGCTCGTGGTCAGGACGACCCGAACCCATCCCTGCCCGGGCGAGATGGGGCGTCGCGTGCCGCGGTTCGGCGAAGGTCAGAGCTGGGACGCCAGCACGATGTCGAACTCGACCGACGACCAGGTGCCGTCGAGCTCCCGTCCGTCGGGCGTAGGTGTACCCGCCTCGTGCCGGGCGAAGTCGTAGACCAGGGACTCCTTGACGCCGAACACGGAGTCGGAGTCCAGGAACCGGTCGCCGGCGACGAAGATGTGCGTGACCAGTCGGCGTAGGCCGTCGGCCGTGACCATGAAGTGCAGGTGCGACGCGCGCATGGGCGACCGTCCGGAGGCGTTCAGCAGCTTGCCCACCGGACCGTCGTCGGGAATCGGGTACGGCGTGGGAGTCAGTGCCCAGAAGCGGTACCGACCGAGTTCGTCGGTGAACAGGTGGGCCCGCGCGGCGAGGTGGCCGTCGGTGTACTGGACGTCGTACATGCCTTCGTCGTCGGCCTCCCACACCTCGATCCGGGCGCCGGCGACCGGCTGACCGCTGGTGTCACGGACGGTTCCGGTGACCCAGCAGGGTTCTCCGGATGCCTCGCCGGCGACGTCGCCGCCGAGCTCGACGCCCGGGGAGTCCACCACGAAGAACGGCCCGAAGACCGTCGCCTCGGTGGCGTCGCCCTGAGGCGGGGCGTTGACCGCGACGGTGAGCATGGAGACCCCCAGGACGTCGGAGAGCAGCACGAACTCCTGTCGGGTCGGGGTGGTGATGTGGCCGGCGGCGGTGAGGAAGTCGATGCCCGCGTTCCATTCCTCCTCGGTGAGCCGGGTCTCGCGCACGAAGGCGTGCACGTGCCGCACCAGGGACTGCATCACCTCACGAAACCTCGGCGGCGCGCCGGCGAAGCTGGCCAGGGTCTCCTCGGTGACGAACTGTTCGCGACGAGCGGCCTCGCCGGCCTCGCGTTCGGCCTCCTGCTGCGCCTGGGTCATGGCCTCTCCGTTTCGTCGATCGGAACCAGCTGAGGGTCCCGACCGTCGCGGGCGCGGGTCAGCAGGTCGTGCATCTGGAGGTGGGAGATCGGACGCGGGTTGCTGTCGGGTACCTGCGCCAGCACAAGGTCGGTCGCCTGGTCCACCTGCTCCGGGCCGAGGCCGAGTGAGCCCAGGTCGCAGGGTGCGTCCACGCTCCGGTAGAGATCCAGCAGCGCCGGGAAAGGGTCCGCGCCGAACGCCTCCCGCAGCCGCGCCGCCGCACCCGGCGCGGACGGCAGGTTGAACCCCACCACGTGCGGCAGGACGACGGAGTGCAGCGCGGCGTGCTCCAGATCGTAGGCCCCGCCCAGCACGTGACATATCTTGTGGTGCAACCCGGACCCGGCACCCGCGAACGACACCCCCGCGAGATAGGTTCCGTACAGCAGGGATTCGCGGGCGACGAGGTCGGTGCCGTCATCGACGACCGCGCGGAGCCCGTCGGCCAGGCGGCGGATGCCCTCGGTCGCGAGCGCGCTGCTGATCGGGTTGTGCCGCGGAGCCCACAGCGAGTCCACGCAGTGCGCCAGCGCGTTCAGTCCCGAGGTGACGCTCAGCGTCGTCGGCAGGGTGAGGTGCAACGTGGCGTCGTAGACCACGACCGCGGGCAGCACGCGCGGGTCGACGCCGGTGCTCTTGCGACCGCTCTCGGTCAAGCCCCACACCGGCGTCGCCTCGGAGCCGGCATACGTGGTGGGGACGGCGAGGATCGGCAGGTCCGTGACCAGGGCGCCGGCCTTCGCCGCGCCGGTCGTGGACCCGCCGCCCACGCACAGCAGCAGGTCGGCGGCGCACTCCTTGACGGCCTCCCGCACACCGTCTACGACGGATGGCGGCACGTGAGGGCGGACCGCCGAGAACGTGGCCGCGACCGGGACCCCGGCGGTCAACGCATGGGCCACCGGCAGTTCCGGCTCACCGGCGATCAGCAGCACCCGCTCGGCGCCGAGTCGCTGCACCTCCTGCGCGACGGCCTCCGCCCCGGTCCTCGAGGCGAAGACGACGCGTTGCGCCCAGGACTCGTAGGCCGTCGGTCCACGGGTGGCGGTGCCGTCCATCCTGATCTCCGTTCGGGCCGGTTCAGACGCTGGCTGGGGAGCCGAGCAGCGAGCCGGCCAGCTGGCGGATCAGGCCCGACGCCTCTTCCGCCGTCTCCGCCGTGCCGAACACGTAGAAGTCCGGGCGCCACAGGACCGCTGCACAGGATTGCGCGTCGAACCAGGCGGCGTAGGAGCCGTCGCAGTCGACCACGTCGGAGCCCTCCGGGCCCACGGCGGTGACGGTGACTCCCAGCGCCTTCGCCAGCTCCACGGCGTCCGGGTCGAGCAGTGCACCCGCGGCGGGACGGCGCTGGTCGAACAGCAGCACGAATCCGTCCGCGACGGCCTGGTCGAAGCGGTCCTCGACGTCGCCGGCCCGTACCCGGCCCTGCGGCATGAGTTGTCCGCCCGTGCCACCTCCCAGGTGCATTCCCGGCCCGAGGCCGGGAAAGCGCATCTTCTCCGGCTCGACCGCAGCGGTCCGCTGGGCGATCAACCGGCGGTCCCGATCGGCGGCCAGGGAGTGGTCGCGCAGGGTCTGCACCCGGCCCAGCTCGATCCCCTTCTCGATCACCGCGCGCACGTGCGGCTCCCGCTCGGTCTGGAACGTGTCGAGCAGGGCGGGATCGGCTCCGTCCAGGACGACGTCGAGTTTGAAGGCGATGTTCTGGGCGTCCCGGATCCCCGAGCACATCCCCTGGCCGAGGAAGGGCGGCATCTGGTGCGCCGCGTCGCCGGTCAGCAGAACGCGCCCGACCCGCCAGCGGTCGGCGACCAGGGAACGGAAGGTGTAGGTGGCCACCCGGATCAGCTCGGCGTCCTCGCGGTCGAGATAGGCGCCGACCCGGCGCCAGACCCGCTCGGGCTCGGCCTCGGTCACGAAGGACTCGGAGGAGTCGAGCATGAAACTGAACCGGTGGTGGCCGGGTCCGAGCGAGATCACCGAGATCGGCTGGTTCGGATCGCACACCTGCCGTGCCATCGGGACGTCGGTCGGCCGCAACAGGCGGAAGTCGCACACCATCCACGGCTCGGAGAAGCCGTAGTCGAACTGGTCGATGCCCAGCGAGCCGCGCACGAAGCTGTTGCCGCCGTCGCAGGCAACCACGTACTGCGCCTCGACCGGCTGGCCCCCGTCCACCCCGATCCGGACGCCGCCGGCCACCTCCTCCACGGAGGAGACCCTCGCGGCCATCCGCACGGTGACGTTCGGCAGCGAGGCGACGTAACCGGCGAGGAGGTCCTCCAGGTACGGCTGGTACATCATGTACCACTCCGCCCAGCCTTCCTTGCCGGCCTCGGAGAACGCGTGCTCGATCAGCAGGTCACCGGCGCCGTTGCGCCACTCGTAGTTCCGCGGCGCGTGCACCGTCGGGAGCAGGTCATGCTGGATCCCGAGCTTCGCGAACGTGCGCATGGTCTCGTCGTCGAAAATGGCCGCGCGGGGCAGGTTGTACAGGGATGTGTAGCGCTCCAGTACGATCACGGAGCGGCCCAGACGACCCAGCAGGGCAGCGTTCATCATGCCGACCGGCCCGAAGCCGACGATGGCGACGTCGTACATCCTGGTTTCCTTTCAGCCGTTCCGGAGGTCCAGGTGCAGCAGCTGCTCGGCGTTGAGGTGAGCGATCTTGCCGCGGTCGGACTCACTGATTGGCGCTGAGCGCAGGAAATTCGTTGCTGTGCTCATACTTTCGAACGGGTAGTCGGTACCGAACAGGATGTGGTCGGCGCCGAGGGACAGCATCGCGGCCAGTAGCGGAGCGGGAGAGCAGACGCCGCTCGTGGTGATGTAGACGTTGTCCCGGATGTACGTCGAGGGTTCTCCCTTGGCCAACTCGATCCCGTGGTGAGCGTGGAAGTTCCACCGCGAGTCCAGTCGCCACAGCACGAACGGCAGGCCCTCGCCCATGTGACCCAGCAACAGCTTGGCCTTCGGGAAGTCGTCGAACACGCCGCCGAAGATCAGTCGCAGGACGTGCGTTGCGGTGTCCACGCCCCAGGACCACATCGGGCCGACCAGCTCGGGATGACCGGACAGGACGTGCGCGGTGTCCACACCGTTGGCCGGGTGCAGATACAGCGGGACGTCCAGGGCCTCGGCTCGCTCCCAGACGATCCGGAGGCTGGGATCGTCCAGGTAGACGCCGTGTGTGTGGGCGTTGACCAGAGCCCCGACCAGCCCGAGTTCCCGGACGGACCGCTCGAGCTCGTCGGCGGCCCGCTTCGGGTCCTGCAGCGGCAGGGCGGCGAATCCGGCGAACCGGTCCGGGTGCCCGCTGATCACCCCGGCCAGGAAGTCGTTGACGGTGGCGGCCTGTCGCACGGCCTTCTCCGGGTCCGTCTCGGCCTGGATGCCCGGCGAGTTCAGGGACAGCACCTGGACGTCGAGTCCGGCGGCGTCCATCTCCGGCAACCTCTCCTCGGTGAGGTCGAGCAGGCGCCGGGAAGCCTCCGCCCAGGCACCCGGTTGGGCGATGGTGGCCGTCGAGGCGCCGTACCCCACCAGGTCGGGGGTGACGAAGTGCTCTTCAAGAGCGACGAGTCTCATGCGATTTCCCTGTCTCGAGGCACACTGTCCGGACGTCTTCAGGTCCGAGGTCCGATCCGCATGGTCACCGACCCCGGCGGTCGTCGTTCCCCGGCTGGGACCTCACCCGCGGGGGCGCAGCGCGGTGAGCTGGTGGATGTCGTGGCGGCTGCGGATCTCGGCCACGGCATCCGGGTCGGGTCTCCCGTCACTGCCGCGCAGCAGCTCGGCCAGCTCCACGAAGTAGTTCTCGTGGCCTTCCGGAGCGGCCTGGAAGAACAGGGTCGCGGGCCGGTCGGTGCTGTTGGCGAAAGCATGCGGCACGCCGGCCGGCACGTGCAGGAGGGAGCCGCGCTCGCCGCGCAGATAGCTGCGGCCGTCGTCGGACACCCAGGTCTTCCAGTCGTCGGGGGTGCGCTCCACAGGCTCGAAGGCGAGCAGGTCGACGACCCCGTCGATCACATAGAAGATCTCCTCGCCATGGGTGTGCACGTGCGCACCGACGTCGTACCCGGGCGCCACCAGGATCTCGAAGGTGGACGTGATGGCGCCCGCACCGCCGGGCACCTTGAGCGTCGCGTGCAACGGGCCGCCCTGGATCAGCTGTCCTTCGCCCGGCGCCAGCATCGAGCCCTTACGCAGGTCGCGTCCCAGGAAGCGGAACCGCTCGGCGTCGTCCTGCGAGAGGTCGTCGGCCACGGGCCTGATCGTTGTCATGCCTCGATCCTTCCGCTGCGCCGGCGGCTCAGCAGCCGCCACAACGCGGTCCGGTGTCGGTCGACCTTCTCCAGGTTGGCGAGACCGACCGCCAGCAACAGGGCCGCACCGTTGAACAGGTCCGGAATCCACACCGGCGCGCCGCCCAGCTGCAGACCCTTGACCCCCACCGCGAGCACGTAGACGGCCACGACGGTGCCCCACACGTTGAAACGGCCGGCCCGGAACTGCGTCGCCCCCAGGAACACCGCGGAGAACGCCGGCAGCAGGAACGACGGGCCCGAGGTCGGGTCACCGGTGCCGAGCCGCGAGGCCAGCAGCAGGCCGACGCCGGCCGCGACGGTGCCGGAGGCGATGAACGCGCCGGTGACGATCAGCTTGGTGCGTATCCCCGCCAACCGGGTTGCCGCCTCGTTGCCCCCGGTGGCGTACACCCGCCGTCCCAGCGGGGTGTTCTCCATGACGTACCAGACGACGAGCGCCACCAGCAGCATCAGGTAGACCGGGGTCGTGACGCCGAACAGGCGTGCGGTGCTGAAGTCGGCGAATTTCTGGGGCAGGTTGAGGATCTGCGCACCACCGGACAGCCAGTTGGTCGCCGCGACGAGCACGGAACTCATGCCCAGGGTCGCGATGAACGAGTCGATCCGGAACAGGGTGACGAACAGGGCGTTGGCCGCCCCGAGCAGGGCGCCGACCAGAATCGTGATCGGCACCGCGGCGAGCGGGGAAATGCCCTGGTTGACCAGGAGCCAGGACACCAGCATCGAGGTGAACCCGATCTGCATGCCGATGGACAGGTCGAATGCTCCGGCCGAGACCGGGATCATCAGCGCCACCGCGGCCAGGGCGGTGAGCGCCTGGCCGTCCAGCAGCGAACGCCAGGTGCTCAGGGACAGGAAGGTGTCCGGCACCCACAGCGCGAAGGCGACGAAGAGCACCGCGAGGATGTAGAGGGCGCTCAGTCGCCGGAAGGACAGCAGCGGCAGCAGGCGCCGACCGGTACCACTTGGGGTGGGTGCCGTCGCTGCGGAGGCGCGTGCGGCGTCGACAGGACGCTCGGCCACGAGTTCGTTCATGCGATCAGCTCCTCTTCGAGGTCAGCGAGGTCTTCTGGACTGACCCCCAGGCACTCAGTCGTGAGCCGGTGGTCGCTCAGGTCCGTCCCGGTCAGCTCCGCGACGCTCGTGCCGTCCCGCAGCACGATCACGCGGTGGCACATCCGCAGCAGGTCGGCGTTGTCCGAGGAGGTGACCACGACGGGAAGCCCGTCCGCCGCGGCGTCGACGATCAGCGCCCGGATCGACTCGCTGGAGCCGACATCGACCCCCTGGGTCGGCTCCTCGACCAGGAGCACCTTGGGCGTGGTGCGCAGCCAGCGGGCGACGACCGCCTTCTGCTGGTTCCCTCCGCTGAACAGACCCAGTGGGCGGCGCGGCAGCTTCGGCTGAAGGTCCACCCGGTCCATCCAGCGGCTCACCTCATCGCGTTCGCGCCGGCCGGAGATCTGAAAACCCCTACGACACAGCGAACGGAGGTGGGGAAGGGTGACATTCTCCAGGACGTCGTGCGACATCACCGCTCCATGTGCCGCTCGGTCCGCGGGGATCAGGGCCAGTCCTCGCCGCACCGCCTCGTGGGTGGAGCCCGGGGGCAGCGGCGCGCCCAGCGCCTCGACGGTTCCCCCCGTGCGGCGCAGGGACCCGAAGATCAGACCAGCGACCTCCTCGCGGCCGGAACCCAGGCTGCCGGCAACCCCGACGACCTCGCCCGGCCGGACCTGGAAGGTGAGCCCGTGCACGGTGCTGCCCTGCAGGCCGCGCACCGACAGGGCAGGCTGCGCCTGCGCCGCGTCCGGCCATTCGCCGACCTCGCCGATGCTCGTCTCGTGCCCGACGATGAGCTCGGCCAGGTGCTCGACGCTCAGGCCCTCGTTGTCCAGGTCCGCCACCAGCTGACCGTCACGCAGGACTGCGATCCGGTCGGCAAGCTGCGTCACCTCCTCCAACCGGTGGGAGATGAACACGACGCCGGCACCGCGCCGGGCTGCCTGCACCACGGCGCGGAACAGGATCTGGACCTCCTCGCCGTGCAGCGCGGCGGTCGGCTCGTCGAGCACCAGTACGCAGTGCGGATCGATCCACCCGTCCATGGCGCGCGCGATGGCCACGATCGTCCGCTGGGCCGGGGTGAGGTCCCGCACGTAGGAGTCCACGTCGAGGTCGGCACCGAACCTGGCCAGCAGTTCGCGGGCGTGCCGCCGCTCCCGGGAGCGGCGCAACGGCGCGAGGCCGCCGCCCCGCAGGTTGAGGTGCAGGTTCTCGATCACGGTCAGCCCGTCTATCAGGCCGAGGTCCTGGTGGATGAAGTGCATGACGTCGCCCGGGGCGCCGGAGCGGCGGACCTCCACCTCGCCCGCGTCCGGGGTGTAGATGCCGGCAAGCACCTTCACCAGGGTGGACTTGCCGGAGCCGTTCTGGCCCAGCAGGGCCAGGATCTCGCCGGCCCGGATCTCGAGCGTGACCCGGTCAAGAGCACGCAGGCCCGGGAAGTCCTTCGTCACTTCCCGGACTTGCAGGATGCGCTCGTTCATCGCGCGGACTCAGCTCGCCGGCCACAGCTTGGCGAACCTGTCGGCGACGTCGGGGTACCCGTTGAAACCGTGGCTCGGGTCGAAGGTGACGTCCTTCTGCTCCAGCATCTGCATCACGCTCGGGTCGCCGGCCTCTTGCGGCGTCAGCGACTGCCCGGTCAGGAGCCGGGCCGTCATGTCCAGCTGCACCCAGGCGCTGGTGCGGATGTCGAAGCCGAGACCGGCGGTGATGTCGCCGTTCTTGATGTAACCGAGGACGGCGGGGTCGGGGGCGAAGCCCACGGTGTCGACCTTGATGCCTGCCACCTTCAGGGCCGCCGGGAGCCCGGTGGCGGCCTCCTCGGAGGAGAAGACGACGGTCTTGGTCTTCGGGTTGGCCTGCAGGTCACTGACCACGATCTGCGGAGCCTTGTTGCCGATCGAGGAGATGGGCACCTGGACGATGCGCACCTTGCAACTCGGGCACAGCGACTTCAGCTCGTCGGTGTAGCCCTGCTGGATGAACTTGGTGAAGCTCAGCTCCGGAGTGGCGTAGAAGACGCTCGGCGCGGTGCCGTTGCGCTTGACCGTCCAGTCCGCCAGCAGGGTGCCCACCTTGACCGCGGTCTGCTGACCGAGGATGGCCCCCTTGATGGCCTTGAAGTCCTGGGCATTGACCACGCCCTGCGAGACCACCGGGATGCCGAGCTTGGCCAACTGCTCCATCGGGTCCCGGAACTGGACCGGGTCGGTGGCCGGGATCAGCACACCCTTGGGCTTCGCGGCGATGATCGAGGTCATCGCCTCCTGCAGCGACTGCGCCGACGGCGACGCCTTCGTCACGCTCACAGGCACGTTCATCGATGCGGCGGCCTGCTTGACCATGTTCCCGATCAGTGCGCAGATCGGCGTCGAGCACTGGAGGAACGCCAGCTTCGTGTCTGAGCTCAGCTTCTTCTTCAGCGGCTCGTTCACCGGGAAGGCGCTCGGGTGGCCCGTGTAGGGAGCCAGGTTCGCGGTCGCCTTCGCGAGGGCGTCGGAACTGACCGACGAGCTCTTGGACGCCGACGAGTCCGCACTTCCGCACCCGGCGGTGGCGAGAGCGAGGGCGGACATCGCTGCCAGTGCGGCCAATCTCTTGCTACCTCGTGCCACGACGACGGCCCCTTTCGAGCGCCTGCGCGACCTCCGTCGGCCGCTTCCGCGAGTTCACCATAGTGAAATCAAATACTCAAGAGTGAATACGAGATCCTTACCTGATCGTGTCCTGGGTATGCTCCGAGGGCGCCCAGGCGTGCAGGCCGGCGCGGCCCACCAGATCGCGCCGCACGTCGGAAGGAGCTGCAATGCGCGAAGGACCGCAGGGACGCCGCAACGGTATAGGTATCGACCGGCTGGGCGGCGACGACGGGCGCAACGGCATCCAGTCGGTGGAGATGGCGATGCGGGTGCTGCAGGCCTTGGAAGGTGGTAGCGGCCCCATGAGCCTGTCGGCCGTCGCCCAGGCGAGCGGGATGGCTCCCAGCAAGGCTCATCGTTACCTGGTCAGTCTGGGTCGGATCGGACTCACCATGCAGGACTCCACGTCCGGCCTCTACGACTTCGGCGCTGCGATGCGCCGGTTGGGGGCGGAAGCGCTGCAGCGGACGAACGAGGTGTCCGTGGTCAGCCGTCACGCCCATGCCCTGCGCGACCTGACCGGACATTCGGTCGACGTGGCGGTCTGGGGGGATCACGGCCCGCTCGTGGTCAGCTGGGCCTACGGCGGCCGGCCGCTGCCCGTCACCGTGCGTGTCGGGGCGACCCTGCCCCTGCTGTCCTCGTCCATCGGTCAGGTGTACCTGGCGCACCTGGCCGACTCCGTGGTGGCGCGCAACCTGGAGGCCGAGCTGAACACCGCTGCCGGGGCCGGGTGGTCGCACCGACGCCGGGACGCGCTCAGGCAGAAGGTGCGCAAGCAGGGGTACGCGCTGACGGTCGGTGGAGTCATCCCGGGTGTCACGTCGGTCGCCGCTCCGGTCTTCACCGCGACCGATCCTCTGCCTCTGGCGCTGTCGGTGGTCATGCCCGAGGCTGACGGAGACCCCGAGGCGTTGCCGGTGATCTGCGAGAAGGTCCTCGCGGTCAGCGCGGCGGCCTCGGCTGAGCTCGGCCACCGGTCGGCCTGATCGATCGGCGCCCGGAGGCCTGCCCGGGGGGTTCCCGAGGGCCGTCACGGTCGACCGGGTCCGTTGACACATCCACAGAACGGGTGTGATTGTATGGTGAATCGAATACGGATTGGTGAATTCTTGCGATCCCAGCCGTGTCGGGCCCAAAGGAGGTAGCGGGATGGACGTCTCGCAGGCAGGATTCCCCGCCCTGCCAGGACCGCCGTGGACGCTCGTGCAGTACCAGGACGACGACCGGCCAGGCCGTGGCGCGCTGCTGTACCACCAAGGCGAATCGACCCTCGTGGCCCTGCCTGAGGGTCTTCCCGGCAGTGACCTGCTCGATCTACTCCTGCAGTGGCGGACGGTGGCGCCGATCCTGCGGGACTTCGTGCCCTCGGCTGCCGAGCGGCTGGCGGACCACCCGCTGATCTCCCCCGTGACCTACCCGGGCGTGATCCTCGGTGCCGGTGCCAATTACTACGGTCACTGCGCCGAGATGGGCGTGGACGTGCCCGACCCGGCGGCCGACCCGTTCTTCTTCCTCAAGCCGCCGCGGACGACAGTGATCGGCCCGATGGATCCCGTGCCCTATCCCGCCGACCCCGGCGCGAAAGTGGACTGGGAGGCCGAACTGGGCGTCGTCATCGGCAGGACCGCCAAGGACATCCCTGCCGAACAGGCACTGGAACACGTGGCCGGATACCTGACCGTCAACGACATCTCGGACCGGTCCCGGACGGCTCGGGACTCGGCGGTGTCCCCGCACTTCGTCTACGACTGGCTCGGGCACAAGGGGCAGGACGGCTTCTGTCCCATCGGTCCCGGTCTGACCCCGGCCTGGCTCGTCCCCGATCCGCAACAGTTGCGGATCCAGTTGTCGGTGAACGGTGAGCTCAAACAGGACGCGAAGACCGACGACATGGTGATCGGCGTCGCGGAACTCGTGGCCGGGGCCAGCCGGGTGATGACGCTGCAGCCCGGAGACCTGATCCTGACCGGGACACCAGCCGGGGTCGGCGCTCCGCGGGGAACGTTCCTGGTACCCGGTGACACCGTGAGCGTGAGCGTCGAAGGCGTAGGGACGATAGCCAACCGCGTGGTGTCGCGATGACCGTGCACCTCAACGGGCGCGTCAGCGTCGGCTGGGCCGAACCCGAGACTCCGTCCAGCACCATGCCCGCCGTGGTCTTTCGTCAGTTCGGGCCGCCGGAAGTGCTGCATGTCGAGGAGGTGTCGACGCCCGAACCCGCGCCGGACGAAGTCCTCGTCCAGGTCCGTGCAGTCGCCGTCGGACGATACCTCGACGTGAGTGCGCGAGCCGGACTACACCCCTTTCCCGGATACCGGTTCCCGCACATCCTCGGTGCCGAGCATGCGGGGGTCATCGCGGCGGTCGGCTCGGCTGTCGAGGAGTCGAGGATCGGGCAGCGGGTGGCGGGCTTCCCGAACATCTCCTGCGGTCGGTGCCCGCGTTGCCTGACCGGCGAGGACGACCTGTGCTCGCAGTTGCAACTGCTCGGGATGCACCGCCCCGGCGCCTACGCCGCCTACGTCGCGGTTCCTGCGCGCAATGTGCGCGAGGTGCCGTCTCACATCGAACCGGAGCCGGCGACCGCGCTCGCCCTGGCCGGAGCCGTGATCCTCAACCAGCTGGCCGTATGCCGCTTTGTACCGGGCCAGTGGGTACTCGTCCAGGGCGCGGCGGGGGCGCTGGGCCTGCTGAGCTGCTCGATGATCCACCACCTCGGCGGACGGGTGATCGCCATGTCGCGGACGGCCGAGAAGCGGGAGCAGCTGGCGGGCCTGGGGTTCGATGCCGTGCTGGATCCGACGGCAACCGACGTCGCGTCCACCGTCCTCGATCTGACCTCCGGTGCCGGAGCGGACATCGTGATCGACAACCTGGGCGACCCGGCATCGTGGGCGACGTCCGTGGCGGTCCTGGCCTCCGGCGGGCGTCTGGTCAGTTCAGGTGCATTCCTGGGCCATGACCTGCCTCTGGACTTACGATCGCTGTATATCCGGGGTCAACACATCATCGGAGTACGAACGGGGAACCGCGCGAGTGTCGAGGCGTTGTGGGAGCTGGTGGAAGCCGGCTACCAGCCGCCGTCGTTGTGCGAAGCCTTCGAGTTCACGGAGGCTGCCGAAGCACATCGCCTGCTTGAAGACAACAGGAACGTCGGACGCGTGACGCTGGTCGCGCCCTCCGGCTGGAGCTGAAGGAGACAGCCTCATGCGCATCCTTGGTTTGCTGCACTGCGGCCTGCAAGTGCCGTCCCTCGACCAGGGACAGCGCTTCTACGACGACTTCGGTCTCAACGTCTCCGAACAGGGCAACACCCTGAGGGTTCGGTGCGACGGGCGCGACCAGGATCAGACGGTGCTGGTCGAGGGGCAGAGCAAGCGCCTTCACCACGTCGCCTTCGCCGTCGAGCCCGGTTCGTTGGCGATGTGGCAGCGCCATCTGGAGAGTCAGGGCGTGTCCGTGGTGGACGGGCCTCCCGAGTTGGAGGCCGGTGGCCTGTGGTTCCGTGACCAGGACGCCAACTTCGTGCAGCTCCAGGACCGGAACCTGGCTGCCTGGCGCCCCTTCGAGCAGGAGCACTTCAACCTCGGGGACGACACGACCCGGGTGGACGACGCTCGCTGGCTGCGGGCCGACGAACTCCCCCGTCCGCGCCGGCTCGGCCACATGCTGATCTTCGTCCGGGACCTGGCAGCGGCGGAGAGCTTCTACGCGCGTGCGCTCGGGCTCAAGGTGTCCGACCGATCCCTCGGCAAGGCCACCTTCATGAACTGCGGGCCGGGCGACCACCACATCTTCGGCTTCATCCAGAGCTCTCATCCGGGCCTGCACCACACCAGCTTCGAGGTGGCGAGCTTCGACCAGATCGGCATGGGCGCCCGGCAGATGGCCGACGCCGGCCACCTCGAAGGGTGGGGTCTCGGCCGGCACACCCTGGGGTCCAACCTCTTCCACTACATCCGCGACCCCTGGGGGAGCTGGATCGAGTACTTCAGCGACATCGACAAGATCACCGAAGACTGGACGGCCCGGGACTGGGAAGCTCCACCGGCCGTCTGGTGCCCGCTCATGCCCGGGCAGTTCCTTGCCAACCTGGAGGAGCAGCCCGTCGCGTCCCGCTCGTGACCCAGGGCGGGCCGCCGGCCCGCGGTTCTGAGGCCGGGGCGGCGCTGAGCCCGAGGTCAGCGCGGTCCGCGGACCTGGCGAAGGATGACCTCCCGCACCGATCGGGTCGCGGGGGTCGCCCCGCCGGTCCGGGCGGCCAGCAGCAGGTCTGTCCGGGGCCTGACGTCCGACAGGCCCCGGTAGGCAACGCCGTCCAGAGTGAGGGATCGCACCGACTCGGGGACCAGCCCGCCACCGAGACCGGCAGCCACGAAGGCGATGAGGGTGGACGTCTCCGCGACCTCGATCACCTCGCGCGGGCTGAAGCCGGCCTGACGGCAGGCTCGCAGGACGGTGCCGAACATCGCCGACCGGTTGCCCGAAGGATGCGTGATGAAGGTCAGGGCTCGTAGGTCGGCGAGCCGTACCTGGTCGCTGGTCCCGGCGCGATCCACGGGCATGGCCGCGATCAGGAATTCCGACCGCAGCGGTGCCACGTCCAACTCCTCGACCTGGTCGGGATCACGGACCAGGGCCAGGTCGATGTGCCGGTCGCGCAGCATCCGCAGCAGCGCCGGTGTCAGTTGTTCCCCGCGGACCTCCAGATCGACGTTCGGCAAGGCACGGCGGACCGACCGGGTGACCTGGGGCAGGACGTCGTAGGTCGCCGTCCCGACGAAACCCACCGCTACTCGCCCGGCCCGACCGTTGCGGATGCTTCGGACGTCGGCGTGCACGTTCTCCACCTCGTAGAGGATCGACGCGGCGCGCGACCGAAGGTGTTCGCCCGCCTCGGTCAGCTCGACCGACCGAGTCGTGCGGTGCAGCACCGGCATACCGAGATCCCGCTCCAGGCGCTTGATCTGCTGGGAGACCGCCGGTTGGGCAAGATTCAGTCGATCGGCGGCACGGCCGAAGTGGCGTTCTTCGACGACCATGAGGAAGGTGCGCAGGGCCGCCAGATCCATGCCGTGAGCTTATCAATCATGCGCCAACAACAATTGGACTCTATGGATCTCACCGCCTAGTTTCGGTACATGGGCTCTTCGTACCTCTACGCCGCGGCCCGGACGCCGTTCGCGCGGTTCGGTGGCGCGCTCGCCGCCGTCCGAGCGGACGATCTGGCAGCGCACGCCCTCACCGGCGTCCTGTCCCGGGCCCCGGCGTTGGATCCGGCCGCGATCGACGACATCGTCTGGGGCTGCGCGAACCAGGCTGGAGAGGACAACCGCAACGTCGGGCGGATGGCGGCGCTCCTGGCCGGCCTGCCGGTGTCGGTGCCTGCGACCACCGTCAACCGCCTGTGCGGGTCGTCCCTGGACGCCGCGATCATGGCTGCACGCGCGGTGGAGACCGGTGACGCGGCCGTCGTGGTGGCAGGTGGCGTGGAGTCGATGACCCGCGCTCCCTGGGTGCTGCCCAAGCCGGCGCGGGCGTTCGAGCCGGCCGACGTCGTCGCCGCCTCGACCACCCTCGGTTGGCGGTTGGTGAATCCGAGGATGCCGGCGGACTGGACGATCTCGCTCGGGGAGTGCAACGAGCGACTGGCCGAACAGCGGGGCATTGCCCGGGACCGTCAAGACGCCTTTGCCGCCGCCTCGCACGAGCGTGCGGAACAGGCGTGGGCCGACGGCTTCTACGCCGATCTGGTCGTGCCGGTCCCAGGTGTGGATCTGCCCCGGGACGAGAACATCCGGACCGGTACGACACCCGAGAGGCTCGCCACGCTGACGCCATCCTTCCGGCCCGACGGCACGATCACGGCCGGCAACGCCTCGCCGTTGAGCGACGGAGCCTCCGCCGTCATCATCGGATCAGAGCCGGCTGCGACGTCCCTGGGCCTGGACCCGATCGCGCGGTTCGCAGGCCGAGGTGCAGCTGCCCTCGATCCGCAGCTGTTCGGCGTCGCGCCAGTGGAGGCGGCGGACCTGGCGCTGAAGCGGGCCGGAATCGGATGGAGGGACGTGGCGGCCGTGGAGCTGAACGAGGCGTTCGCCGTCCAGTCCCTCGCGTGCATGGACGCCTGGGACGTCGATCCGGGCCTGGTCAATGCCCGCGGCGGCGCGCTGGCCATAGGTCATCCGTTGGGCGCCTCGGGCGGGCGCATCCTCGGAACGCTGGCCAAGCGGTTGATCGAGTCCGGTGACCGGTGGGGCGTGGCCGCGATCTGCATCGGAGTCGGGCAGGGGCTCGCCGTCGTCCTGGAGAACGTCAGTGCCGGGGTGCGGACGTGACCGCCGTCCTGTGTTCGGACGCGGACGAGGCAGTCAGCGGCGTCCAGGACGGATCCGTCGTCCTGATCGGAGGCTTCGGCATGGCCGGGATGCCCACCCAGCTGATCGAAGCGCTGATCCGGCAGGGAGCCACCGACCTGACGGTGGTGTCGAACAACGCCGGCAACGGGAACGTCGGCCTGGCCGCGTTGCTGGCGGCCGGCCGGGTCCGCAAGATGGTGTGCTCCTTTCCGCGGCAGTCGGACTCGTGGGTCTTCGACGATCTCTACCGGCAGGGCAGGATCGAGCTGGAACTGGTGCCCCAGGGCAACCTGGCCGAACGGTTGCGCGCGGCGGGTGCCGGCATAGGCGCCTTCTTCTCGCCCACCGCGGTCGGCACGCCGCTTGCCGAGGGCAAGGAGACGCGCGAGATCGCAGGTCGGCGCTACACGCTGGAGTACCCGATCAACGGCGACGTCGCGCTGATCCATGCCCAGAGGGCCGACCGGATGGGAAACCTCGTGTACCGCAAGACCGCCCGCAACTTCGGCCCCGTGATGGCCACGGCTGCCAGCAACGTGATCGTCCAGGTCGCCGAGGTCGTGGACGTCGGCGAACTGGACCCGGAGACCGTCGTGACGCCATGCATCTACGTCGATCGCCTGGTGCTGGCGTGAGGGGGCCGCTGGACCGTGACGCACTGGCTGCATTCGTGGCCAGGGACATCCCGCCGGGCTCCTACGTCAACCTCGGCATCGGTCAACCCACGCTCGTGGCGGACCACCTCGTCGAGGACGCGGGCATCGTCCTGCACACCGAGAACGGCATGCTCAACATGGGGCCGTTAGCCGTCGGGGCCCAGGTCGACCCCGACCTCACGAACGCCGGCAAGATCCCGGTGACCGAGCTGCCGGGCGCCGCCTACTTCGACCACGCCGAGTCCTTCGCCATGATTCGCGGAAATCACCTCGACATCTGCGTCCTCGGCGGCTTTCAGGTCTCATTCACCGGTGACCTGGCCAACTGGGACACCGGTACGCCGGGTTCGATACCGGCCGTCGGGGGTGCGATGGATCTCGCCATCGGCGCCAAGCAGGTCTTCGTCATGATGACACTGTTCGACCGGAACGGTTCGGCGAAGCTCGTCCCCCGATGCAGCTATCCCCTGACCGGCGTCAGCTGCGTCAGTCGTGTCTACACCGACATGGCTGTCTTCGATGTCGGGGCGGACGGGGTTGTGATCCGGGAAACCTTTGGCCCGACCTTACCGGAGCTGTCGGAGCGCCTCGGTCTTCCGCCTGCTGTGCCTGAATCGGACTGATGTCAGCCGCCACAGGAGTCACTGGCCACGAGCCCGCAGCGGGGGTTGCGCGGGACGCGCCCGGTCCCGCCGCCCGTTCCGTGCCGCATGACGCTCGGCACGACCGTGTCCGGTCACGCCGCGATTCCCTGAGATGCATTGACTGGCATGCCCTCTCGCCGCCGGCGGGTGCCGGAACTTGCACCTGTCGCGGCCGACGTTCGCTGTGAACCCTTCTTCAGTGGGGCGGCGGATCTCTCCTGCAGTCCCCGCCAGACGGTGTCATCGGTGAAGTCGACGCGCACGACGGGGACACAGCGGGTGTCAGGAAGTCTGGCCACCGGGAAGGGTTGAACGACGGCCTGCGGGTGTGGTCGGTCGGAGGGTTGTAGCTAGCAACCTCCTCATGCCCGCAGCCGGCGGGGTTTCGCGCGACGACTGGTCAACCGGGCACACCTGCAGCCACGGATGTCGGGAGCGTGCGTTGTCTCGCGGCGCAGGTGAGGGCGACGACGGCCAGGCCGGCGGCGATGGCGATGGGGTGGTCGACAAGCAGGTTGGCCACCGGCTCGAACGGGTTGCCCGGGATCAGTCGTGACCGTTCCGCGAGCCAGCCGCTGGCAAGGACGCCCCCCAGTGCTGCGGTGCCGATGCGCATGCTCGGGTAGGCGGCGGTGCGGCTGAGCAGGATGAGGGACGGCATCACCAGCGCCACGACCAGGAGCTGGGCGATCTCGATGCCGACGTTGAATCCGAAGAGGGTGGTGACCAGGTTGCTGCGGTTGAGGTCGAGCTGGCCGAGGAGGGTGGCGAAGGCCAGGCCGTGCAGCAGCCCGAAGCTGCCGGCGATGAGGACCTCGCCGCGGCGCACGAGTGGCCGGATCGCGTGGACGGCGGAGACCAGGACGGACAGCGCGATCCCGCTCTCGACCAGCCGGGACGGCAGGTGCACCAAGCCCAGTGCGCCGAGGGCCAACGTGACGGAGTGGCCGATGGCGAAGGCGGTGACCACGTGGACGACGCGGCGTCCGGCGCCGCCGACGTCCGGTTGCCGGGTCCATCGTCGCCGGTTGGCCACCAGGGGCGCTGGTAGCAGCAGCATGAGCAGGAACAGCAGGTGGTCACTGCCGCTGGCGATGTGATGCAGGCCGAGGTGGACCGCGGCGACGAATCCCTGCTTCTTCGAGGTCTGGCCAGCCGACGCTGAGGCCACGGGCACCGATTGGGTCTGCCAGGAGAGCATGGCCAGCGTGGTGTAGGACCCGTTGTGGCCGTAGCGCGCTGAGACGAACACGCGGTGGGAGATCAGCTTGTCCATGATGGCGTCGTAGTGGAGCACGAAGTCGCCGACGGACCCGGAGTTCGGGGTCAGGGTGGCGTTCAGGACGAGGTTGTCGACGCCGTCGGCCTTCGCGACGCGTCCGCCGTTGATCGCGGTCGTCCACGTCCGGCCCGCCGAGTCCGAGGCCGACATGTGGGACTGCACGTAACGGCGCAGGCCGGGAAGTGACTGCGGGGCCAGGACGCCGGTGGCCGTCACCTGCCGGCCGAGGGCGACGGCGAGCTGATCCAGAGGAAGGTCGATGGTGGCGGTGACCTGGCCGGTGTCGACGTCGAGCAGGACTGCGGACGTGCTGAGCGGGTGGGCGGACGCCTGAGTCGTCGACATGGTGAGCAGGACAGTGACGCCCGCCAGAAGCGCCACCGCCCTCCCCACCCGTGAGAGCAGGCCGGTCACGTGCTGGGGTTGGTGCTGCCGTAGTCGTCGGTCTTGTCGCGGTACACGCCGTGGTAGTGCACGTTGGGGGTGCTGCGGCTGCGGGTGTTGACCAGCTCGATCCACACCCGCGGGCCGTCGATGCGCAGGTAGGTGTTCTCCCCGCCGACGGTCTTGCTGTTCGCGTAGGCGATGGTGGTCTGATCGAGCTGCGCCTCATAGATCTTCATCAGCGATGCGGACTCACCGGGCGAGGCGTCGTCGACCCACGCGGCGATGGCTGCTGTCACCAGCTTCTTCTGCGCGGCGGACAGGTCGCTGACCTTGACACCGTCACTGGCGGGGAATTTCCCGCTGTCCACGCCCGGGCCCATCAGGATGTCGTTGATGTTGCTCGACAGCTGGGCCTTGGCGTCCTGGGCGGCGGTCAGGGAGTCGAACAGGGAGAACAGGGTGCCGGCCTTCTCCTTCAGCGGCTGCACGGTGGTGTCAGCGACAGTGAAGGTCTTCGGTTCGGTGCCGGTGAAGTCCGGGGTGATGCTGGCCGTCGTCCCCTTGTAGGTGTAGTTGCGGGCCAGATGGTGTCCACCGAACTGCACCATGAACGGGCTGCTCGTCGAGGGAGTTCCGTAGACGGCGATGTAGTAGTCGGTGTCGGAGCCGAAACTGTCGGTACCCGATGCGCTGTTCTTCTTCAACCAGTCGTCTGCCTTCTGGACCGTCTCCACCTGCGAATAGCCCTCCGCGCTGAGCATGGTCTTGACCAACCCCATCGCGGCAGCCTTCGCGGCGGCGCTCAGATCGGACAGTGCGACGCCCTTGCGGGGCACCTGCTGGGCCGGGAAGTTCGACCACGTCTGGCGGGACTGGTTGTCGCTGAACGCGTAGGTGACCTTCGCCTTCGTGGCCGCATCCAGGCTGGCCAGGAAGGCCGTGGCAGCAGCCGTCACAGCTGCGGTGTTCGCGCCAGCAGCATTCGCACCGTTCGTGTCCAGGTCCACGGCGGTGAAGGTCTGCATCCCACCCCCCGCTCCGCCAGGACCGCCACTCGCACCACCGGGGCCGCCACCGGGGCCGCCGCCGGATGGCTGGGATGACGACGACGAGGATGACGATGTGTCGTTCGAGCCGGAACTGCAGGCCGCGACACCCGACACCAGCGCCACGACGGCGATGGGCGCAACAACAGAACGGCGAAGATTCGTCATGGGATTTCCGGCATCCGTTCATATCGGCAGGATCAACCGCCGACGCGGATGACGCGACGAACCCTCGCGTGCCTGCCTGTATGAAGGCTGTGACCGGCCTGGGATCGGATTGAGACCCACCCTCTCCTTCGTTGTCGTTCGGACCGTCCCTTGCATCGGCACTTCTCATGCAAACCATTGCCCGAGAGGTGCTTTCAGGTCGTCGCTGCCGCGAGGGTGCTTCGTCCTTGTCGAGTTCCTGGTGCCGGCGAGAGTCTCGATGAGTTGGACGGCCAGAGCGGGATGGTGCGTGTCAGGTGTTCGCAGCGCGCTACCCGCTCAGCGGGCCATGGCCAGCACATCGCGGACGAGCCGTCGCGGATACTCGTGATCGATTTGTAGCGCGAATGCGACGTGGTGATACAGGGGCGCGATGATGTGGTCGAGGATCTGCGGGACGGTTGGTGTCGTCTCTCCGCGTTCGCGGCCGCGGCTTACCATCTTCGACGCCTGCTCGCGCCGCGTCTCCAGGACCGGGCAGCTCGCAACGATCTCGACTCGCGCCGCCACCATCGCGCGCAGGTATCGGGCGCGCTCGGGACGGGTGATGTCGCGGGCGATGATATCCGCCCACTGCGTCAAGTCCTGCTCGAGTGATCCGGTGTCGGGTACCGACTCACCGGCTCGCGTCAGGGCGGCGACCGCGACCTCTTCGAGAAGTGCGTTGACGTCGCCCCAGCGTCGGTACAGCGTCGTCGGGTTGACCCCTGCCCGTTCCGCGATGACCGGAAAAGTGATCTTGTCGGTTCCCTCGCCCACGAGTTCGCCGACCGCCGCGTAGATCGCGGTCAGCACCCGGCTGCTGCGTCCTCCGGGACGACTCGCGGCTACTCGCATGGGCACGTGAGGATCCTACGCAAAAACGTTTGCTTTAAGCCAGACACCGCCGTAGAGTAGCTAAAGCAAAAGTTATGGCTTTTGACGGGAGTTCCATGTTCAGCCGCCCAGCCTCCTTCGTCGTTGCCGCAGCCGCCGGCACCGCGATACTGACGGCCGCCTCCGCCCCGTCGCCGCTCTATCCGATCTACCAGCGCCTCTGGGGCTTCACAGCGTTCACCCTGACGGTCATCTTCGCCGTCTACGTCTTCGCGTTGCTCGCCGCCTTGCTGACCGTCGGCTCGCTGTCCGACCGGGTTGGACGTCGGCCGGTCGCTTCCGCAGCCCTGGGGCTTCTCGCGCTGGGCATGCTGCTCTTCGCGATCGCCGAAGGGACCGGCGGCCTGATGATTGCGCGAATCGTGCAAGGCCTCGCCGTCGGCGCCGCCACCGGCACCACCACGGCAATGATCATGGATTCGGCGCCGAACCCGCGGTCCGGCTCGATCGTCAGCAGCGCGGTTCCTCCACTGGGAATCGCGATCGGAGCGGTTCTGGCTGGTGCCCTGGTGGAGTTCGCGCCCCGCCCTCGCCAACTCGTCTTCTGGATCCTTGCCGTCGTTCATCTGCTGCTGGCAGGACTCGTGTGGTTGATTTCCGAACGCAGCCGCCCCGATTCGACATCGCGGGAATCGATCTGGCGGTCGCTTCGGCCCAGCGCCGGGCTTCCGCCGGGCACTCGGCCGGCCTTTTTCGCCCTGCTTCCGTCGATCGGCGCGACATGGGCGCTCGCCGGACTGTATCTGTCGCTCGGGTCGTCGGTACTGCGCACCGTCCTCGACGTGCACAGCCATTTCGTCGTCGGCATCGTGCTCGGAGTGTTCTTCGCCGCCGGGGCATCCGGCGCCGTCGTCTCCACAGCCTTGACGCCCCGTCTGCAGGAGTGGCTCGGCTCCGGAAGCCTCATCCTCGGCGTCCTGGTCACGATCGTGGCGATGCTGATGAATGCGTTGCCGCTCTACGTGCTCGGGTCCGTGGTCGCGGGGCTCGGCTTCGGCGCGGCGTTCCGCTTCGCCGTCAATGCGCTCGACGAGGCGGCGCCGGCCGCCCGGCGAGGGCAGGTGTTCGCGACCATGTACATCGCCAGCTACCTCGCATTCAGTGTGCCGGCGCTCGCGGCCGGGCTCGCCGTCGAACGGTTCGGCCTGAAGCCGACAGCCGTCACGTACGGGGCGTCGGAAGTCGCGCTGGTTCTGATCGCGATGGTCGCAGGGACCGTCCTGGCGCGCCGACGGATCAGCGAGGACAAGCAACCGGCAGGCGCGGCGACGGGTTGATTTCCGGAGCCGGCCCGCCCGTACCCAGTGAGCTTTTCGAACCCGACAATCGTATGGATCCCCGGAGCATCAGACCATGGCATTGGTTTCGCGCACTCTCAGCACGCCTCGTCAGACCACGCGCTACATCGAGTGCGGGCCGGCCGACGGACCGTTGATGATCTTCCTCCACGGCTGGCCGGGCATCGGCCTACTCTGGCGCGCCCAGCTGGACGCGTTCGCCGTCGACGGTTGGCACTGCGTCGCTCCCGATCTACGAGGCTACGGAGGCTCTTCCGCCCCGGCGGCCAACGACGCCTACACCATCGAGGAGGTCGTCACAGACATGGCGGAGCTCCACGACCACCTTGGCGGCAAGCCTGCGATCTGGGTCGGGCACGACTGGGGCAGCATCGTGACCGGTGCGTTGGCCGCACATGAACCTGAGCGCTGCCGTGGCGTCGTGCTGACCTCGTGGGCATATTTTCCCGACGCGAACAGCTTGGCCACGCTCGTGCCATTGGTCGACCGGACGATTTACCCGGCTGATGTGTATCCGGACGGCCAATGGGACTACTACCGCTACTACACGACCCATTTCGAGGCGGCGGTCGCCGACCTCGATGCAGACCAGGCGGCAACGCTCGCCTCGGTCTATCAAGCCGGCAGCCCTGCCGCGATCGACGAGATTTCGCCGACGGCGATGGTCACGCGCAACGGTGGGCGCTTCGGCGCCGCACACCGCGCCCCGGCGACTGAAGCCGACCCTGCTCTCTGGCCGCCGGCAGACTTCGACGTATTGGTACAGACATTCACGGCTCATGGGTTCGGTCCACCCTGCGCGTGGTACACGAACGACGACGCCAACATCGCCTACGCACGCACAGCGCCCCAGGGCGGCCACCTGTCGCAGCCGGTGCTCTTCGTCAACGGCGAGTGGGACGCGATCTGCACCATCACCGGAAATCACCAAGGCGACCCGATGCGCGCGGCCTGCGCAGACCTCACCGTGACGCATATACCCGCCGGACACTGGCTGCCGCTGGAACGCAAGACGGAACATATCCAGGCCATCCGCACCTGGCTTCGCAGCAGGAAGGACCATCTCGCCAACGGCTAGCGAGACGTCCCGACGTCAGCACCAACCCGTGATGCGCGTGCCGGCCGATGGAGAACATCTGACCGGCGGCACTTCGGGGCCCTGTCGCCCCGTAGGTTTCCAGCGCCCCGCGGTCAGCTTTCGACGGCGGCGACGTCTAGCAGTCACGCCACGCGGCATGATCGCACGGTCACGCGAATCGCCGGCAGATCCGGTTGCCGAACAGCGGCTCGAGTGCAGGCGACGGCGGGTCCCGGCTCAGGCAGGATGCCAGTGCGTTGGAGCAGCGGCCAGCTGGTTTCGGCGGGGCCGTACCTGGCGACAGTCGGTGCGACTGATCATCTGTGCGACGGGTCGCCTGTGCGGATACCGTCGTGCTCATGGCCCGCATCCTGGCTCACATGACCATGTCCCTCGATGGCTACATAGCAACCGACACGGACGAGGTCGGGGCATTGTTCGATTGGTATGACGCCGGCTCGATCGAGCTGGCGACCGGAAATCCGGGTATTCGGTTTCACCTGGACGAGGCGGGCGCGGACATGCTGCGTTCCTTGATGAGTGAGATCGGGGCACTGATCTGTGGACGGCGACTGTTCGACATCGCCGGAGGCTGGGATGACCAGCACCCGATCGGTGCACCTGTCGTTGTCGTCACCCACACCCCGCCCGTTGATGTCGAACGCTGGCCCCGGACGCGATTCGTCAGCAACGTCCAGGATGCGGTCGCCGAAGCAGGATCCATCGCCGGTGACCGAGACATCGCCGTCGCCAGCGCGAATGTGGTCGGTCAACTGCTCGACCTAGACCTGATAGACGAGGTGGCTGTCAGCCTCGTGCCTGTGTTGATGGGCGGCGGAAAGACTTACTTCGGGAATCTGACCCGAGGTCCGGTGATGCTTGCCGACCCCACCGTCGTGACCGGCACTCGTGCCACCCACCTGCGGTACCGCGTCCGCCACTAGACGAACACCGTCATGAGCAGATCCGGTGGCCACACCCCCGCTGTCTTCGGAACGGCCACTCCGGTCATGTGAACACCTGATGAGTGGCAGTCTGCACGATGTTGGCAGGCGGCAGGTCGGCACGATCGATCTGGGTTGCGGTCGTCGGCGCGGTGACCTGGACGGTGACGGGTGCGCCGACCTGGTGGTCGGCTCCCCCGTCAAGCCGCGCCCGACGCGACGACGCAGTCGACCGGGGTGGTAGACATCGTCGCCGGCTTCGGCGACGTATTCGACAGGCTGGCAGTCGCGTTCCCGGCAGATCGACTCGAGGGTCGAGAGCCTGACTGCCTTGGCGTTGCCCGTTGTGGGGATCGAGAGATTCGCGACCGTTATGCCGACGCGTGAAGTGAGGCAACCTGGCTTGGCCGGGCAGCGTTAATGGTGGGTGTGAGATCTCGTTGGGATGAGGACTTCGAGGCGTTCGCCCGGAGCAGGCTGGCCGGGCTGATCCGCACGGCTGCGTTCCTGACCGGGGATCCGGGGCGGGCCGAGGACGTCGTCCAGGCGGCTCTGGTGCGGACCGCCCTTCATTGGCGGCGGGCGCGGGAGAGCCCCGACGCCTACGTCCGACAGGTGCTGGTGAACCTGGCCCGCGATCGCTGGCGCGCCTTGCGCCGCCGACCGGCGGAGCTGTCCTGGGATCAGCTGACCGTCTATGGCCAGTCAGCTGGACGCTCTGTGGAGGCGGACCTCGACGACCGCGACGAGCTGCTGCGGGCCCTGCACCGGCTGCCGGTGCGGCAGCGGACCGCCGTCGTGCAGCGCTTCGGGGAGGACCTGACGGGCGAGGAGACGGCCCGGG
>CALMAR010000139.1 GCA_937859855.1 uncultured Kineosporia sp. | reverse complement strand
GTCCTGTGCACGACGAACGTCGCCCGATGGCATCCTGACCAGGTGCGCTACCTCGAAACCGTTGATGTCCCACCCGGACAGCTCGCCGGCCACCCTGAGAACGCGAAACTGCACGACCTACCCGCCCTGCGCGGCTCTCTCACCCGCAACGGCCAGTTCCGCAGCGTCGTCGCCCGCAAACTTGAAGACGGCACCCTGCAACTGCTCGCCGGACACGGCACGAACGAAGCCGCCGCTGAGATCGGAACGACCACGGTCCGGGTTGAGGTCATCGAAGCGTCGGACGCTGAAGCACGCCGCATCATCCTCGCCGACAACGCGATCGGCGCCCGCGCAGGCTACGACGACGAAGCGCTGCTCGCCCTGCTCGACGCGGCGAACGCCGACGGCGGGCTCGACGGCACCGGCTACGACAACGACCTGTACGCCGAACTACTCGACCGAGTGGGCAGCGAGAACCCCCACAACTGGCAGCCCCCGGCTGAGCAAGACGACACCCCAGCACAGGAGGACGCCCCGCCCGCTCGGCCGATCACCAAGACGGGCGACACGTGGGTCCTCGGCACTCACCGGGTCCGCTGCGGCGACTCGTTCGACCCGGCTGACGTTGCCGCACTCACGGAGGGCATCAAGGTCGCGGCTGTTGTGACCGACCCGCCCTATGCGATCTACGGCTCATCCACCGGCATCGGCGCAGACATCGCCGACGACAAGATGGTCCGTCCGTTCTTCGAGAACCTGGGCCGGGTCATCGCCGGGCTGATCCCCGAGTTCGGCCACGCCTACATGTTCACCGACTGGCGGTCTTGGGCCGCAATGTGGGAAGGCACCCGCCGAGCGGGACTCACTACAAAGAACATGATCGTCTGGGACAAGGGCGGCGGGCTGGGAAACACCTACGCCCAGACACACGAGCTCATCGCCTTCACCATGCGCCTTCCTCCACCCAAGTCGCTGAAAAGCGGTCGAGAGACAGGTATCAGGACCGTGCTCCGGCCGAACGTGATCAGGGCCAACCGCGTTGCTGGTGCCGAACGACAGCACAACGCCGCGAAGCCCGTCGACCCCCTGCTCATGGAACTCGTCCAGAACTCCACCGACGAAGGGCAGGCCGTCGCGGACTTGTTCGGCGGATCCGGGTCCACGCTGATCGCTTGCGAGAGAACCGGGCGAATCGCGGTCCTGATGGAGATGGAACCCGGCTATTGCGACGTGATCGCCCGGCGCTGGCAACGGGAGACGGGCGGTGTCCCGCTGCTGAACGGGGAACCGGTGGACCTCATAGGTGCTGGCGCGGTGGCCTGACCTCATGGGTGACGTCTGCGGGGACTGCGGGCAGGTCCACAAGAAGTGCGCCGGCCACAAGAAACACGTCGTCCCGCTCCGTCCCTGCGGTGCGAACCCGCGGGCCGGGTCACCCGTCTGCGATTCCCACGGAGGCGCGGCGCCGCAGGTGAAGGCGAAAGCGGCGGACCGGGTGCGGGAGATGGAGGCGGCGTCAGCGGTGGCCCGGTGGGCGCTCCCCGTCGACGTCGACCCCGGTGAGGCGCTGCTAGGGGAGGTACGCCGGACGGCGGGCGTGGTGGCGTGGCTCGACGCGCAAGTCCAGCGGGTGATGGGCGACAGCGCCGACAACCTGATCCGCGGCACCCGATCGATCAAGCGGACCGACTCGGCTGAGCACGGCCTGACCACGGTCACCGAGGCCGGGCCCGGCGTGCACGAGTGGCTGAAGCTGTGGCAGGCCGAACGCTCCCACCTGGTGAAGGTGGCGTCGGCTGCGCTCGCTGCCGGGGTGCAGGAGCGGATCGTGAAAGCCGTGGAGGCGCAGGCGGAGCAGTTCGGCCAGCTCATCGCCGGCCTGGCCGACGACCTGGCGCTGACGGGTGCGGCGCGGGATGACCTGTTCGGGAAGGCTCAGCACCGGTTCCAGATCCTCCACGGTGGCCAGCAGGCGACGGGATGACGCCCCGATACCTGGCCGCGTGGTGGTCGTGGTGGCTGTCCGAGCACGACTGGCGCAAGTACTGCCACGTCCACGACGTCATCCATTGGCGTTGGACGCACCGGGGCTGCTGCGCCCGCCAATACCGGCACCCGGAGGTCGCGCGGATCATCCGCATCGTCCAGAACCGCGGGCCGCGCCGATGACGATCACTGCGGACCCGATGGCGGCGTTCCGCCGCGGCCTCGGCATCCCACCGGACGGGCAGGGCACCCGGTCGTTCCCGACCCCGCTCGATCTGGCGTGCGCGCTCGACGCCCGGTTCCGCCGCACCCCCGCCCTTGAGTTGATCAACGACGCCCTCGTGTGGGCTGAGTCGACGCTGGACGCGCGGCTGATCATCGTGATGCCCCCGCAGGAGGGAAAGTCGACGCTGGTCACCCGGTACTGCACGACGTGGGCGCTGCAACGGGACCCGGCCCGCCGCTGCGCGATCACGTCCTACGCTGACCGGCTCGCCCGCAGGTGGGGCCGCCGCATCCGCAACGACATCACCAGTCACGCCGGGCAGGGCGGCATGCTCGACCTCGGCCTCCGCATGGCCGCCGACCAGCGGGCAGCCGACGAGTGGGAGTTGTCGGCGTCGGAGGGCGGCGTGTACACGGCCGGTGTCGGCGGTTCACTGGTGGGCCGACCGGTGGATTGGCTGGTCATCGACGACCCGGTGAAGGGCCGGAAAGAGGCCGAGTCGAAGGTCGTATCGGATGACGTGTGGGACTGGTGGGAAGGGTCGGCGTCGTCGCGTCTCGCGCCGGGCGCCCCGGTGATCCTGGTGCTCACCCGATGGCATCACGCCGACCTCGCGGGCCGGCTGATGGACGAGCAGCCCGGCGTGTGGCGGCTCGTCCACATTCCAGCGCAGGCCGACCCGGAGGTGCTTACCCCGGACCCGCTGGACCGGGAGTGGGGCGAGTTCATGCAGTCCGCCCGCGGCCGGACGCTGGAGCAGTGGGCGAAACGGAAGGTCGACGCCGGCGAGGAATGGGAGCCGCTGTATCAGGGCAACCCCCGCCCGCCGGGCGGGTCGGTGTTCGACGTCACGAAGCTGCAGTACTGGCTCCCGGGCCGCGACGAACGCGGTGAGGGCATCGCATGCGGTCAGACGATCTGGCCGCTGCAGTCGTGTTTCCGGTTCGGGACCGTCGACACCGCCACCAGCACAGCCACGAGCGCGGACTTCACCGTCGCGTGCGCGTGGGCCGTCCCCCCCGACGGCTCCCTCGTCCTCCTCGATGTGGTCCGGGACCGGCTCCCGCCGCACAAGCAGATCGACGTCGTCCGGCCCCTCGTCCAACGGTGGCAGCTGTCGCGGGTGAAGGTCGAGCCGAACCTGAAATCGACTGAGCTGGTGCGGGCGGCGGTCCGGGAAGGGCTGCCGGTGGAGGATGTGATCGCCGACCGGTCGAAGGAGTTGCGGGCAACGTTGGCGGCGAAAGCGGTTGACCGGGCGCATGTCTGGTTCCCGGCCCGGCACCGGCTGCTTGATGTGATCGTGCGGGAGGTTGACCAGTTCCCGAACGGCCGGCACGACGACTTCGTCGACAACCTCGCGTACGCGGAGAACACCCGGTTCGAGGAATGGGTGCCTCCGTCGGCGCCGCCCCGGACCCGGCCGCCGGAACGCCCGGCCGACATGGGCCTGGACGTCGCGATCGCCGACCCGATGCGCCAAGAGTGGTGAGCGCGATGATCTACTGCTCGGAATGCGGCCGGCCGATGGCCTGGTCCATGCTCATGGACGCCTACAGGTGTCCCCGCTCCTGTCTCTGGTTCGAGATCACAGCCGAACAACTGGAAGCGTGCGCTGGGTGGATTCCGGCAGGTCAGCGGCCGGCTTGAGCTGACCTAACTCATGGTTCTATCGCCTAGACCGCCGGTTATCCACATGGGACAATTGGTGCTATGGCGACGATCGTCGGGCACCGGAACGACCGGTTCGGGGAGCGTGTCGACGAGTTCGACGACCCGGACGAGGCGACCGCGGCCGGTCCGGTGCGCTGTGACCGGGGGTTCGTGATCGCCGCGGATCGGACGTGTTGCGTGAAGCACGACCGGGGTATCCCGGTTCCCCGCTGACTCGGCGGTCCCGTCATCCCCCGTGCGGGACCGCCGACCACGTAAACCTTCTTTACAGTCGGAGCCGATCCGCGTAAAGTCGCTTTACATGACGACAGCAGCGATCGAGGTCTCCACCACCGACCAGGCATGGGCCGAGAAGCACGCCACCCCCGCCGCCGAAGGCCGGTACACCGTCCCCGGCTGCAGCATCACCCGCCGGTACCAGTTCTGCGGCCGCGACTGGGTCAACTACACCCTCCCCGCCGGCGTCCCGATCCCGGCCGGCTGGAACGTGGCCAAGTCCGCCGCGCAGTCTGGCGTCCTCGCCGCCCCCGCGATCTGGGTGCACGAGACGGTGTCAGCGTGAGCGCGGGCAAGCGGTCGAGTACTAGCGAGCCGCTGACCGAGCACGACGTCGCGGAGCGGCTCGACCGGGCTGCAGTCCGGACGCTGCGGATCCTGATGGACGCCCGGCAAATCGACGGTCTCGCGGAGCAGGTTCGCGGCTCTCGGTACTTGACGAACAGCCTGGCCGCGCTGGCAGCGGAACTGCAGGAGTGGGGCGTCAAGCCGCAAGCGCTGAGAGATGAGCGGCCGCCTGCAGAGGAGATCGCTACGGCTCGGGACCGCGCAGCCGAGGCCAGCACGGAGTTTCGGCGGATCGTTCAGACCGCCCTCGCCAGTGGGGCGCTCACCAAGACTGATCTTGCCCGGGCTGCAGGCATCTCCCGGCCTACCCTTGACGCGTGGCAACGGGCGCAAGCGCCCAGCGAGATGAGCCGGCGTCTCGTCGCCGAGGTCGATCGCATACAGCGCAGCATCATTGAGAAGCGCGAGCAGAAACTGCAGATGATCGTCGGTGCTGGCATCGATCCCCGCGACGTCGTGATCAGCAACGAGCGCTGGGGGCACCGGGTCGAGGACCAGCAGATGACTGTCACCTACCAAGCCGACGTGCGGCTCCGCGACCAGAAGGAGCAGGACGTCAATGTCTGAGCGGTGGAGGTCCCCTGCAGCCCGCGATCTCGCGAAGGTAATCCGGAAGGCGGGTGGCGAGGTGGAGCGGGTCGGTGTCGGCAAGATGAAGGTGACTGGCCCGGCGGGTTCCGTAACGATCCATGAGCCGGCATCGGAGACGCGCCGGGATCTGGCCCGGAGCAGCGCAGCCAAGCTGATTGAGGAGCAGACCGGGCTGAAGCTCGGCTAGCCCTCACCTGCCAGAGAGCGCCCGCCCCTGTCTTAACCGGGGTCGGGCGCTTTCCGTTGTCCCCACGCCTGACCTGGGTGCGTGCCATCATGGGGCCGGGGTCGAGGGAACCGTCCGCACGCTGGCCGATTCCCCGCAGGAGGCGCACGCCGTGGCTGTCGCCGACGCACCCACTCGCGCCCTCGGCACCCTCGGACCAGGCACCTATCGCGGCTGGGCTGACGCCCTCGCTGACGCCGCCGAGCACATCCCCGACCTCCGCTACCCGTGGTCGCGGGAGATCTTCACGAAGATGCGGCTCGACCCCACCCTCACCTCCATCCTCGCCGCGTACGTCCGCCCGATCGTCGCCGCCCCCTGGCAGGTCGACCCAGCCGGAGCGTCCGAGGCGCACGCGCGGGCAGTAGCGGACTCCCTCGGTCTGCCGCTGATCGGGGAACGGCAGAAGCCGGGGAGTCCCCGCCGGCGGGGCGTGCAGTGGCGCACCCACATCCAGCTCGCCGCAGCCGGAGTGCTCACGTGGGGGCACATGCCGTTCGCGCCCTGGTACGACGTCACGTCGGGCCGGGCGGTGCTGGCGGGGCTGCCTGAGCGGATGCCGCAATCGCTGACAGGGATCGATGTCGACGAGTCGACTGGTGACCTGGTCGGGGTCCGGCAGCAGCCGTCGAAGAACGGGCTCGCATCGATCGAGGAAGTGAAGATCCCGGCGAAGGATCTGATCTATTACGTCCACGACCGGGAAGGGTCCGCCTGGTGGGGGCGGTCCATGCTGCGGTCGGCGTACGCGCCGTGGCTGCTGAAGCAGGACACGCTCCGGGTCCACGCCACCACGTTGCGCCGGTTCGGCGCGGGTACGCCGGTGATGGAGCCGGTCGCCGGTTACACCCCGACCCGCGCTGAAACCGAGGCGGCGCAGGTGGTGGCGTCGAACGTGCGGGTCGGTGACTACGGCGGCGCCGTCACACCCGGGTTCAGCCTGCGGATCAAGGGGATCGAGGGGTCGATCCCGGACGCTTTGCCGTTCCTGCGGTACCTGGATGAGCAGATGGCCCGCATGTCCCTCGCCAGCGTGCTGGATCTCGGGTCGACCCCGAACGGTTCCCGGGCGCTGGGGGCGGAGTTCGGTGACCTGCTGGCGCTGGCGTTGAATGGGATCGGGCAGTCCCTCGCAGGCACGGCGAACAAGTTGTGCGTCGATCTGACCGACTACAACGAGGGCGAGCAGGCGCCGTCCCCGTGCTTGGTCGTCGGTGATGTGGGCGCGAACCCGGCCGAGCTGGCGTCGTCGATCGCGGACCTCGTGTCCAAGGGCGGTCTGACGATGGATGACGGGCTGGAGGACTTCGTCCGCGACGGGCTCCGGCTCCCGAGCAAGGTGAAGCCCGTCACCACCGAACCGGTCGGCCCCGCCGGGACAGAAAAAGAGTCCGATGGCATACCAGCGGATATGCAGGGCGACTCGAAGGACGGGCAGACCCTCGCCGCCAGCAGCCGTTACCGAACTGTGACCGCGAAAGATGGGGGATACCGGGCGCTCACCGACATAGAAGCGAAGGCAGGCCTCGACCCGAAGACGATCGACGAACTCACCGACGCCGCCGTCGCCGACGCGGTAGAACGGTGGGCGCCGATCGGCGCTGACTGGATCCGGCAAGTCGTCGAAGCCGTCCAAGCCGCCGCCGAAGCCGGAGACCTCGCCTCCCTCGCGACGTGGCTGCCGGACCTCACCGACGCGCAGGCCGCGATCATCGCGACGATCGCTGACGGCGCCGCCGCTGGAGCTGAGACCGCAGCCGATGAACTGGAATCGCAGGGCACCCCAGCCATGGCGCCCGCGATCACCGGCTCCGACTACACGGCACCCGCCCGCGCCCTGGCCGCGCTGATCGCGTCCGGGCTCGCCTCCGCAGCCCTGTCCTCCGCGACCCGGTGGGGCGCCGGGGACGCCACCTCCGCGACGGTGGCCGGTCACGTCCGTACCGACCTTGAAGCCCTGTCCGGCGCGTACATCACCGACCGGATGGGCGCCGCCGTCCAGCAGGGCCTCGGCGCTGGCCGAGCAGCCGTCCTCGAAGCCGCTCCCCCGCATGCCCGGTTCTACGCGTCCGCGGTGCGGGACAAGTCGACGTGCGCCGCCTGTCAGGCGAACGACGGGCGCGAGTACGCGTCCCTCGATGAGGGCCTCGTCGACTTCCCAGCCGGGGGGTACGCCTTGTGCCTCGGCCAGTCCCGGTGCCGGTGCATGCTTTTCGTCCGAGTCGAGGACTACCTCTGATGCGCCGGTTCGAGCTGGAAGCGGAAGCGGGCACCACGGTCGCGATTGCCGCGCAAGCCATCGTGTTCGACGACGGCGTCTGCGTCGAACGCTGGTTCGGGCCCGTCCGCCGCACCACCATCCGCGACAGCGTCGGCGGGTCCTGGATCTCCGGGATGGGGAACCTGGAAGGCGGCGGACCCCGCCGCTTCCACCTCGACCGCGACCTCGACGTGTCCGGCGTATCCGGCACCGGCGTGGTCGCGCACGGCGCTGTGTGGGCGGACGGCGCAGTCATCCTCCGCTGGCTCGGCCTCCACCCGTCCACCGTCGCGTGGCCGTCGCTCGACGACGCGGTCGCCACCCACGGCCACAACGGCACCACCCGCATCGTGTGGATCGACCCGGAGCCGGACGTGACCGAACCAAAGGCCGGACGGTGAAAGGCATGCACGCGGAGATCGCGGTCGCGTGGGTGTTCGTCGTGATCTCCGTGATCGGCTGGCCCACATCGATCGTCTGGTGGGCGCGGACGGAGCCACCGGCGACGCTGTCGCTGTCGTGGCTGGCGATCCTCATCGAGGCCGTCGTCTACCTGAAAGCGTCCCGGGTGCACCGTGACCAGGAGACCCGAACTCAGGACGGGCAGGCCATCCGCCGGGCACAGGGCCGCCCCGTTCACGTCTCAAGCCAGACCGACCCTGACTCCGGCCCTCCGGACTTCGACGACGGCTGGCTCCAGGTGCAGTCGATCCGAGGTGGCGAGCCGGGGCGGGCCGCAGACGTGATTGGAGAAAGCTGATGGCAGCGCTGGTGACGATTCCCGGTGTCGAGTTGTGCCGGGTCGGGCATTGGGAGGCGTCGACCGGGCCGTGGGACTGCACCGCCGAGCAGATCGCTGCTGCCGTTGACGCGCAGCACGACCCGACGTTCGGCGGTCCGGCCGTCCTCAAACTCGGCCATTTCGGGTTCGGCGCAGGCGAGTCCGACGCGGACCCAGGCATCGGCCGGATCAAGAACCTCCGCGCTTCCGACGACGGCCAGATCCTGCTCGGCGACCTCGTCGGCGTTCCTGCGCCTCTCGCGGAGATCATGACCAGCGCCTACCCGGCCCGATCCGTCGAGGCCGCCCTTGAGGTGACTACGAAGTCCGGCCGCTACTACGCCATGGTCCTCACTGGGCTCGCGCTGCTCGGTGAAACCCCGCCCGCGATCGCGTCTCTCGCTGACGTGTACGAGCTGTACGGCACCACCGATCAGGTCGCCGACTACATCGCCGCCGCGACCGTCGCGGCCACCACCAACACCCGAGGAGAACCCATGCCCCCGACCGAGGCGCCGAAGCCGACCCTGCTGGAATCCCCCGAGCAGCGGCAGAAGCGGCTGCAGGCGTCCCGGGTGAAAGCGGGCGCGTCGATCACCGACCTGTACGACGCGTTCCGGGAATGGCGGGCCACCGACGAAGCGAAGAACGCTGGGATCTCCGCAGCCTGGTCGTGGATCTTGGACGTGTACACCGACACCGTGATCGTGGAATCCGAAGGCGCCGACGAGTACACCCTGTACCGGGTCACGTGGGCTGAGGCAGGCGGGAAGTTCACGTTCGGTGGCGCGGAGAAGGTCGTCCAGTCCTACGAGCCCGCCCCGGAGGGCAGCCTGCTGGCGGCGTCGGGCCGGGTGCCGCTGCATGTGGTCGCCGCCGCATTGGAGGGCAAGTCGGGCACTACTGATCCTTTTTCACGCCCTGAGGGTCGTACGGCAGACGACGAACGTCCTGCACTGTTACGCTCCGGGCGGGGTCGAGGGTCCGACGAGGACTCTCAGGAGCAGCACATGCCGGATCTGGCCAGCCTCCGCAAGGAGCTGGGCCTGTCTGACGACACGTCCGACGACGACGTGATCAACGCCGCCGCGCAGCGGCTCAGCCAGCAGCCCACCACCGAGCCGGCGGCCCCGGCAAGCACCCCTCCCGCCTCAGTCGCGCCGCCGGCACAGCCGGTCGCGCCACCGGCACCGGAGCACGCCACCGACGTCGCAGCTGCGTTGAGGCCGTACACCGACCAGTTGTCGGTCGTGTCGGCGGAGCTGGCCGCGATGAAGGAAGAGAAGCGGATCGCCGCCCGGCAGTCCCTCATCGGCGACGCCGTGAAGGCCGGGAAGATCACCCCGGCGCAGCGGGAGATGTGGGAGAGCCAGTTCGACCAGGCCCCCGACGTCGCCACGCAGATCCTCGCCTCCCTGGCCCCGGGGTCGGCTGTCCCTGTGTCCGCAGCGGGTCGCACCGGCGCAGCTGACACCGGCGACGCCGACGACAGCGAATACGCCGACCTCAAGGCACTCCTGGGGTGGGCTGACTGATGGGCGACTACACCGCGATCGCCCTGCCCGGCGCGTCCCGCTCCTGGGTCGCCGGCGCCGCCGTCACCGGCGGCCAGTGCGTGTACATCTCCGCGACCGGCCGGGTCGTGTCCCCGACAACGGGCGCCTCAGCGGCCTGCGTCGGGG
>CALMAR010000138.1:3527-7440 GCA_937859855.1 uncultured Kineosporia sp. | reverse complement strand
GAGTGACGGTGCACCGCCGCCGGCCCAGGTCTGGCCCACGCTGCGCGCCCGCGACGCCCGCAGGCTGATCGCATTCCTGGTCGAGGCGTTCGGCTTCGAGGAGGTCGTCGTCCACGGCGAGGGTGACACCGTCGAGCACGCCGAACTCGCCGGACCGCTGGGTGGCGGGATCATGCTCGGCTCGGCGCGCGACACCCCGGACGACGTGTGGGCGCTGCGGCCGGGAACGTTCGGCTGCTACGTGGTGATCGACGACCCGGCCGAGCGGTGCGCCCGGGCCCGGGCGGCGGGCGCGGAGATCATCGCCGACGTGCACGAGACCGACTACGGCTCGACCGATTTCGCGGCCCGGGACCCGGAGGGCAACCTGTGGTCGTTCGGCACCTACCCGGGCGAGCCGCGACCGTCCTGACCCACCCGGGTGAGCAGGTACGTGTAGTAGTCCACCGTGCGGCCGGCGCGGGTCAGGTCGCGGTGTGCAACGGTGCTGCGGCCGAAGCCGTGCCCGGCGATCAGCCGGTGCAGGTGGCCGAGATCGCCCGTGCTGCCGAAGAACACCAGCATCCGCCCGTCCGGGCGCAGGCGGCCGCCCACCTCGTCGAAGAACCTGCCCAGGGTGCGGTAGTTCTCGTCCGTGCTCGCCGCCTCGAGCAGGCTGCGCGGCGCGAACCAGCGGAACGGCGGGTCGAAGACGATCAGGTCGAAATCGCCGTCCACGCCGTCGAACACGTCGCTGCGACGGACGTCGACCCGGTCGGCGACGCCGTTCAGTTCGGCGTTGGCCCGCGCGGCCGCCACGGCGATCGGGTTGACGTCGACCGCGACGACGTCCCGCGAGACTCCGGCCGCCAGCACGGCATTGACGCCGCAGCCGGTGCCCATGTCGAGCACGCGGTCGCCCAGCCGGGTGTGGGTCAGGACCGCCGAACCGAGCAGGTCCGACATCCCGACGATCGGATGCACCTGCGGCGGGACGACGAAGACCCGGCCCAGGTACTCGAAGCGCCGAGGCTGCCCGGTCGAGGAGGTCTCCCGGTAGGCGCGCTCGTGCCAGTCCCGGATCCAGGCGACGTCCTCGCCCGGCATGCCCGGTTCGTAGTCGCCGTCCACCACGCCATGATCGCCCTCAGGTCAGGCGGATGCTCGCCAGCATCGCCTGTACCTCCTCGAGGGTTTCCGGCGGAGACCCGGGGCCCGTGCACACCTCCACCGTGAAGAAACGCCTGGCGGTGGCGGAGGGCCCGATCGACGCCTGGATGTGCCGGCCGGTACGGGCCACGCCGCAGCCCGCCCCGTTCCTCTGCGTGAGCACCTTCGCCGGGTATCCACCCAGGGTGGTCGCGACCCCGGCCTGGTCGGCGAGGGTCCTGGACGGGTAACCCACGGACGACCAGGCCGCGATGACCCCGCCCGGCGCCAGCGGCCCCGATCGCGGCCACGCGCACACGGTCTCGGTCGCGACCCTCACCTTCCGGGTGACGCAGGGATCGCCCACCGGACGGGTCCCGACATAGGTGACCAGCGACGAGAAGGACGAGCGCAGGTCGTACCGGGACGTCGTCCAGGACGCCGGATGCCGGAAGGACACGCCGAACTCCGGGAACGGGGCGACGTCCCATCGCCCGGCGGGTTTCGTCGTGACGGCTGGCCGGTCGGCTGGAACGCCCTGACCGCAGGCGCCGACGGCGAGGGTCGCCAGCAAGGTAACGATCATCAGGCCGAGCCGTGATCGGTGCGGTGACGTCTCGGCGTGCATGGCTCTCCCTGGCTGAGGCTGTGTCTCCGCAGGTTGGACGCGAAGGGTGACCTCCCGGTTCCGTTCAATTCTGCGCCCGGCTGGGTCAACCGACCTGGAGGACTCCGGACCGCGTGCCGACGCAGCAGCAGGAGTGCTGGGTCTCTGTCACCGAGACCCGGGAGCTCCCCTCAACCGATGGGCAGGGCGGCGAGCTTGGCGAACGTCACCGGGTTGGCGTACTCGTCGACACGCTGGATCGCCCCGTCACTGATCTCGAAGCGAAAGACGTAGACGTTGTTGTAGGACTGGCCGTCCTCGGCTTGTACGTAGTCGCCGATCATCGTCGCGAATACCAGGTCACCGGTCTGGCTGACCGTGTACTCGGGGTCGACCATGTGGATACGGGAGAAGCGGGCGAGTGTCGCCCGCTGGTAGTCGACGGTTGCCTGCTTGCCGTCGTAGGTGAACCAGGGCTCCGGCGTACCGGCCGCATTGAGCGGGAAGTTGTACACCACGTCGGTGGACAGGAGTGAGGCGACGGCGTCGAGGTCATGCCGTTCCTTCGCGGCGTAGAACTCCTCGACGAGTGCCAGGCTTCGCTGCTGGGCATCTGTGGCTTCAGGCATGGTGACTCTCCTCGTGTTGTATGAGCAAGGATTCGCAGTCGGCGTCGACGATGGACGTGATCTCCTCGAGCCCTTGCGAGACGGCCGCAAGGTCCTCGGCACGGATGCGGGTGAGGAGCCGGGCGGCCCATCCGTCGAAGTTCACCTCCAAGGCGTCATGCACCCGCTGCCCCTCGGTCGTCAGCCGCAGCAGCTTCACGCGACGGTCGTCGCCCTGGCCCGCCACTTCGAGGAGTCCCTCGTCGAGCAGGTCATCGGCAAGGCGCTGCACCGACTGGCGGGACGACCCCATGAAGCGCGCCGCGGCCGCCACCGACGTGTGCCCGTCGTCAATCGCCCGCAGTACGCGCCAGCGAGCACTGCTCTGACCGATCGACGCGTTGGCCGTATCGCCGTGCCTGAGCACCGCTGACTGAGCCGCGAAGACCGCTCGGGTGAAGCGGCGAAAGGCTGCTGAGTCGTCGGTCGGCACGGCATCAACATAACACAGATCGTCAGCATGCTGACGATTATCGGGACGTGGTGAAGCCCCCTGGTCGGGGCGCCGGAGGACATCCCAGACGTACTGCTGGTGGCGGCAGCACCGGGTGAACGTCCATCGGCCGGGAGCTGTGTGCGCGAACTCAGCGCGGCGACGGGCGGAGCCGACTGATCACGCGTTCCAGCTCCTCGCCGATCTCGACCAGGGTGGCAACGCTGTGCATCGCCCGGCCCATGGTCTCTGCGGCGATACCGGCCGTGGTCGCCCGGGCGGCGATCTTGGTGGCGATCTCTCCGGCGCCCTGCGCCGCCTCGTTGGCCTCGGTGTTGATGGCGTAGCTGGTCGTGCGCTGCTTCTCGACCGCGCTGGCGATGATGGTCTGGTACTCGTTCATCCGGTTGATCACATCGGTCACCTCGGCGATCGACAGCGCCGCCCGGTTGGCGTCCTCCTGGATCGTGTCCACCCGCTGCGAGACGTCATGGGTGGCACGGGCGGTCTCCTGCGCCAGTTGCTTCACCTCGTCGGCAACCACTGCAAAGCCCTTGCCCGCGCTGCCGGCTCGGGCGGCCTCGATCGTCGCGTTCAGTGCCAGCAGGTTGCTCTGCTCCGCGATCGAAGTGATCAGGCGTACCACGTCCCCGATCTCGCGGGAGGAATCGCCGAGCTTGCTCATCGTCGTCGTGGTCGATTCCGCGGACGAGACGGCTCCGACGGCGACGTTCGCCGCCTCCTTGACGTTCCTGAAGATCTCGCCGATCGAGGTGTCGAGTCCGTGCAGTCCGCCGGCGATCGTCGTGACGTTGCGGGATACCACCTCAGCCGTGTCCTCGATCGCGCCGAACATCTCCGAGGTGACCTTCGCCGAGTTCCGGACGCTTCCGGTGGCGTCACCCAGGTCAGTGGTAGAGCGGACGATCACGGTGTGGATTCGATCCAGGGCGTCCAGCGCCTCGGCCAGGACGCCGGCCACGGCGTCGACGTTCCCGGCTAGAACCGCTAACTCCGACCTGGTCGTCCGGGCAGGAGCATCCCGTTCGCCGGAGACGGCCAGGTCGGCCAAGCCGT
>CALMAR010000138.1:0-3517 GCA_937859855.1 uncultured Kineosporia sp. | reverse complement strand
GAGGGCGACCGGGCCCTGGTTGCCGGCGTGCCGCGGCAGCCCGTCCGCGGTCTCGGCCCGGGGCGGCCAAGCCGTTCGACAGGGCTTGCAGCCGCGCGGCCAGGCCACGGCCGGCGGCGAAGGTGCCGGCCGCTGCAGCCAACCCGAACGCTGCCGCCGCCAGGAGCATCGGCCGGAGCCGTGCGGCGTGGCCGGCCCCGGTCGTTGAGGCGACGGCGAGCACGACCGACAGCGCCAGCGGACACAATCCGACGATCAGGAAGAGCCTTCTGATCGGCCATCGATCGACGGTCATCGCGTCCTTTCCGGTCGTAACCGATGGCCGCCGGCACAAGCGCCTCATCGTCAGGTCAGAGCTTGTGCACGTATCGGCGGGGTCGAGGGTGACCTGTAGGCGAAGCGGAGAGTGTGCTGGACCTTCTCGCGGCACGATCTGCAGCCGGCATGGTCTTTAGACCGGCATGGTCTGTGGTCGACCCCGACCCGGTGCCGGCGGGTGTGATGGGCGTCAGCACGGTGACATGGCGCTGATCCACACCCGGATGAGCGCGCCGACCCCCGTCATGCGCCGGTTGCCGGGGTTGACTCCCGATCAGGCGGCCGGGCTGGTGAGTCGGGCGGTCATAGACCGGCCGCATCGGCGACACCCTCCATCCGGCTGGCCACCTGGCAAGCCCGGCCCTCATGCTCCTGCGCCAACCGCCCGATCACGTCCGGGCCGAACTCGTCCAGCCGGCAGGCTCGACTCGGACCGGACGCCGAGCCGGACGGGCAGCTCACGCTGGTGCCGTGGTCGGGGCAGTACCCGTTCGGCCTGTTGAGGTACTGCTGGTGACAGGAGTGAGTCAAACTGCAGGTGTGAAGTCCGTGGTCAGCGCCTTCCTTGACGCAGCCGAGCGCCGTGACTGGCCGCAGGTCAAGCTGCTGCTTCATCCCTATCTGCATTGGATCGAGTCTCAGCACGCGATTCGCGGACGCAACAACGTCCTTGCTCATCTGGCCACCGGACCTGCTCTGCGTCCACCCGCATCCTTCGAGTTGCGGGACGGTCAGATCTATCGCTGGACCTCGTCCTGAAGGTCCATTCACAGACCATTGAAGGTCAACAAGTCCGGGCGGCTGCTTGTCAACAAATCCGGGTGATGGCTTGTCGACGCCTCCAGGTGAGGGCTGTCAACGGCCCCCGGCGGCGGCCTAGCGACCGTGCCGGGCTATCGATCCAACCGCCCGCCGATCCACATCTTCATCAGCCCCGGGCTGACCGCGATCGAGCTTGCAGTAGGCGACTGGATCGACAGCATCGGAAGACTCTCCCTTACCCGAAGTCAGGTTGGCTCGGGCGAGACAGATGCACGGTCAACTGCCTGAGATAGGGTCACGAGACTGAGATCTCAGGACGGAGTCAACATGATCAAATCGGTCAGAGCAGGTGCGGTCTCGCTGTCGCACTTTTCTGCTTTCTAAGTGGAAGCAGTGCTGCTAGCGCTGCCGACTGGATTCCTTATGACAATTTCCACATTTACAACGGCCGCGAAATGTGCCGCGCGTAGAGCCTCCGTCTCCAAAACCCAGGGCATTCCATTGAGAGGCCTTCGCTGCAAGCAGTATTTCGACGCAGTGCGGTCCTGGAGTTAAGCCATATCGGCTCCTTGAGATCGATAATGACCAGTTCATTGTGGCTCCTGGCGGTCCTCAAGAGTCCAGTGTGAGCTCAAGTGCACCCTTGGTTGCTCTCTGCTGGCGCGGCATCCTAGCGACCGATAATTTACGTGGGAAGGATTATGAGTAGCGAAAGCAATGACTGGGCTGAGCTCGTCGTAGACAGCGGTGAGCACGGCTCCTGCGTTGGGTTGCTCGAAAATGCCGCCAGTGGATATGTCTTAAGAGCTATGCCTCAATCGCTCGCTCGAAAGCCTGACTCTGATCCTGGATGGGATCTCTTCGAGATCCCTATTCGAATGGACATGACTTCACCGAAGGGGCTTGGCGAGGGAGTTGAGAGCTGGGTACGGGTTGAAGGTGTGCGCGAGAGTAACGGCCTACTGGTCGATCGGTGGTCTCGCTTGACGCCTCAACCCCCGGTCGAGGAGCGCAGCATTCGTCATGAGGTGGGTCAGCGGCCGACGTCATTTCTCGATAGGAAAGTATCCGTTCCCCAGCGGTCTGAGGCCGAGCAACAGCTCTTGAAAAGTGGGCAGTTAATAGATATATGGCTCGACCGAAATAATGAAGATCGGCAATGGGTAGCATTGGCCACCGACCCTCAAGCTGTTCAAGATGTATTGAGTGAGACTTATGGAAAGTCGTTATTAATAGTTCGAAGTAAGTGGACCGCCCACCTGCTGACCTCAGTAGAAAAAGTCGTCAGAAGAGACCCGTGCATTCGAAGCTTTGGCAATGAAGTCAATTCGGAAAAGCAGCTTGTTGCCACTGCCACCTTGACTTTTCTTTCCAGCGGGCTTGCCGAGCGTCTCAGCTACTTCCGTCCGGACTCCTACGCTCTTCGGGTCCTAGTAGTGCCTTCCATGCCTGCCCGCTGAGATGCGAACCTCAGGCCTCGGTAGACGTCACGCCAAGACCGACCGGGCAGGCCACGCCGGTGCCGTGGTCCGGGCAGTAGCCGTTCGGCACCTTGTAGAGGTACTGCTGGTGGTAGTCCTCGGCGTAGTAGAACTCGCCGGCGTCCGCGGCGGCGCGTCCCTCGGTGGTGATGTCGCCGTAGCGGTACCGGGTCAGCTCCTGCTGGAACGCCTCTCGGCTGGAGGTGTACGCGGCCTGCTGCTCGTCCGTCGTCCAGAAGAACGCGGATCGGTACTGCGTGCCGAGGTCGTTGCCCTGCCGGAAGCCCTGGGTCGGGTCGTGGTGCTCCCAGAAGATCTTCAGCAGGTCGGCGGTGGACACGACGGCGGGGTCGTAGGCCACCATCACCGTCTCGGTGTGGCCGGTCCGGCCGGTGCAGGTCTCCTCGTAGGTCGGGTTCGGGGTGTAGCCGCCCTGGTAGCCGACCGCGGTGGTGACCACGCCGGGAACGCTCCAGAACGCCTTCTCGGCACCCCAGAAGCACCCCATCGCGACGTAGAGCACCTGCGTGCCCTCGGGCCACGGGCCGGCCAGGGGCGTGCCCAGCACCGCGTGCGTCCCCGGGACGGGATACGGCCTGGACGCACGCCCGGGCAGGGCCTGCTCCGAGGTGATCATCGATGTCTTCATCCTTCTGCCGAACAGCATCGCGAGCCTCCGGGGGTAGCTGTGTACCTGCATCAACCGGGACGCGCGGCCGCTCGTTCCCGCGTCCGTGCGGCGTCACCCGGCGGTCACCCGCCGGTAAGGAACCGGATCAGACGGTGGTCAGATCATCCTCCGTCAACCTCAGCCCGCTGCTCGAGCGCCAGGCCCGGCCCAGCACCTCGGCCACCGCCTGCAGGTCCTCCACCGGGCGGGTGAAGGGCAGCCGCAGGCGCGACTCGAACGCGCCGTCCAGCCCGAACCGCGGCCCCGGGATCAACCGGACGCCGAG
>CALMAR010000137.1 GCA_937859855.1 uncultured Kineosporia sp. | reverse complement strand
GCCCTGGGCCACCCAGTCGTCCAGCCCGCACTCCGGCTCGTCGTGGGTGCAGCCGCGTGGGCACTCGCCGGTGCCGGCGGCCAGATCGGGGAAGGCGCGGAGCAGGTCGTCCGGGCTGACGTGGGCCAAGCCGAACGAGCGGACGCCCGGCGTGTCCACCACCCAGCCGCCGTCCGGCAGCTCCAGTGCGATCGCGGAGGTCGAGGTGTGCCGGCCGCGGCCGGTCACATCGTTCACCTCGCCGACCGCCCGGGCCGAGCCCGGCACCAGGGCGTTCACCAGCGTCGACTTGCCCACCCCGGAATGCCCCACGAACACCGTGACCCGGTCGTGCAGGTGCGCCCGCAGGTTGTCCAGCCCCTCGATCGGCTGGCCCCCGGCCGCGGTGATCAGCCAGGGCACCTCCAGAGCGCGGTACCCCTCCAGGAACGCGTCTGGCGAGGCCAGGTCCGCCTTGGTCAGCACCAGCAGCGGATCCAGCCCGGCGTCGTAGGCGGCGACCAGGCAGCGGTCCACCAGGCGGGGCCGCGGCACCGGATCGGCCAGCGCGGTGACGATGGCCAGCTGATCGGCGTTGGCCACGATCACCCGTTCAGAAGTGTCGTTCTCCTCGATGTCGTCGAAGCTGCGCCGCAGTACCGACGTCCTCGGCTCGACCCGCACGATCCGGGCCAGCGAACCCGGTGCACCGGTGACGTCACCGACCAGCGCCACCCGGTCTCCCACGACCACCCCGGCCCGGCCCAGCTCCCGGGCCTTCATCGCGGTCACCACCAGCGGGCCAGGCGGGTCGCCGGTGAATTCCGGTTCGGTGAAACGGCCCAGCAGACAGCCATATCGGCCCCGGTCCACGGTCACCACCTGGGCCGCGACGGCGTCCCGGTGCCCGGGCCGCTCCTTGGACCGCGGTCGCGATCCCCGTGGATTCGGCCGGATCCGGACCTGATCCTCGGCGTCCATCCGGCGGCGGGCAGGCATGGGTGCGGGCGAACTCAGCCGGCGTCGAGCATGTCGTGCCAGAGCCGGGTGAACTCGGGCAGCGTCTTGGCGGTGGTGCCGATGTTCTCGACCAGCACGCCGGCCACCTTCAGGCCCAGTACGGCCCCGGCCGTGGCCAGCCGATGGTCGTGGTAGGTGTGGAAGACGCCGCCGTGCAGCGGGGCCGGCTTGATCACCAGTCCATCGCCGGTCTCCTGCACGTTGCCGCCGAGCGCGTTCAGCTCGGTAGCCAGTGCGGCCAGCCGGTCGGTCTCGTGTCCGCGCAGGTGCGCGATGCCGTGCAGGTGGGACGGCGAGTCGGCCAGCGCCGCCAGCGCCGCCACCACCGGAGCCAGTTCACCGGCCGCGTGCAGATCGGCCTCTAGCCCGTACAGCTCACCGGATCCGGTCACGGTCAGCCCAGTCCGATCCAGGCTTACTTCGGCACCCATGGAGTCGAGCAGATCCCGCAGGGCATCCCCGGCCTGGGTGGTGTACTGCGGCCAGCCGGGCACGGTGACGCAGCCGCCGGTGACCGCGGCCGCGGCCAGGAACGGCGCCGCATTGGACAGATCCGGCTCGACCATCACGTCCAGGCCGCCCACCCGGCCGGGGTCGACCCGCCAGGTCTGCGGCTGGCTGTCGTCCACCACTACGCCCACATCGCGTAGCGCCTCCACCGTCATCGTGACGTGCGGCTCGCTCGGAATCGGCGGGCCGACGTGCTGAACGGTGAGGCCCTCGTGGTAGCGCGGGCCGGCCAGCAGCAGGGCGGAGACGAACTGGGAGGAGGCTGAGGCGTCCAGCTGGACCGTGCCGCCGCGAACCTGGCCCTGGCCGTGCACGGTCAGCGGCAGGTTCGATCCGCCGGCGGCGTCCACCGCGATGCCCAGGTCCTTCAGCGCGGTGACGATGGGCGCCATCGGCCGCTGCCGGGCTCGCGGGTCACCGTCGAAGACCACGTCGCCGCGGGCCAGCGCGCTGACCGGCGGCAGGAAGCGCATCACCGTCCCAGCCAGGCCGCAGTCGATCGAGACACCGCCCCGCAGCGGACCCGGCCGGATCATCCAGTCCGCCCCGAACGAGCCGGTCCCAGAGGCGTCCTCGATGCTCACGCCGAGGTGGCGCAGCGCGGCCGCCATCAGCAGGGTGTCGCGGGAACGCAGAGGCGATCGCAACCGGGAGGGCTCGTCGGCGAGCGCAGCCAGCACCAGATACCGGTTGGTCAGCGACTTGGAGCCAGGCAGGGCGATGGTGGCCTGCACCGGCCGGGTCCGCTCCGGCGCGGGCCACGGGTCCTCAGTCATGGTCGGATGAGCCTACGCCCGCAGGCCCCGGGCCAGGTTCAGTCAGTCAGTCAGACCGGCAGCTTGTCCCGGGTCCTCTTGACCTGCTTGCGCGCGGATTTCCGCGCCGACTTGGCCGTCTTCTTCGCCTGCGCCGCCTGCTGCTTGGCCGCCTTGCGAGCCGACCGCACCGAGCCGGTCACAGTGTCCCTGGCGCTCTCGGTGGTGTGGCTGGCCACATCGGCGGCCGCCTGGGTGGCGTTCTGGGCAGCCTTCTTCGCCTGCTTGGCCGCCCGGCGGCTGCGCCAGGCCAAGTCGGGTGAGCCGGCAGTATCCACGCTGGCCAGCAGGGTGCCGCCGAGCAGCCCCATGTTCTTCAGGAACTCGGTGCGCTTGGCCCGGCGCAGCTCGGGATCCTTCTCCACCCAGAACGGCGGGTCGGGTTGCACCACCGGGTAGGTGACGGCGATGGCGACGGAGGCCAGCCGGGGCAGCTTGCCGATGGCCAGCAACGCACCGGCACCGGCGGTGATGGCTCCGGCGGCGCGGATCACCGTTACCCGGTCGCTGGGGAGCTTGACCGGGCCAGGAACCCGCTCCAGCAGCGGGGTGACCTTGTCCAGGACCGGCCCGGCCGTCTCCAGCCGGGGAGTGGGATGGCGGGCGGCGTCCAGGCCGTTCTGAATCATGGGAGCGGCCAGCAGAGGCCGGGCGACGCGGCGGATGATCGTCATAGCACTGTGGTACCGCTAACCGGCCTCGCGCGCGAGCCCGTGGGCCCGTGTCCCGGCACCTCACCCCGTCTAGGGTGAAATGCATGTGCGGCCGATATGCCTCCAGCCGGAATCCGGATCAACTGGTCGAGGTCTTCGAGATCGAGCAGAACGAGCTCGAGCCGGGTGGCCCGGAAGCTCAGCCCAGCTGGAACGTGGCTCCGACCACGGACCAGCCGGTGGTCATCGAGAGGGCGGCTCGCCCGGTGGCGGGCGACACCACCAAGAACGACATCGGGCAGGACGCCGCCGACGAGCCGGAGCGACAGGCCGACGTCGCCGAACCCCAGCCGTTGCGCCGGCTGAAGGCCATGCACTGGGGCCTGATTCCGTCCTGGGCCAAGGATGCCAGCATCGGCAACCGGATGATCAACGCGCGGGCCGAGGGGGTGTTCGAGACCGCCGCCTACCGCCGGGCGATCCGGCACCGGCGCTGCCTGGTCCCGGCCGACGGCTGGTACGAGTGGCAGAAGAGCCCGATCGAGAAGGATGCCAAGGGCAAGCCACGCAAGCAGCCCTTCTACACCACCCTGGCCAGCGGCGGCCCGCTGGCCTTCGGTGGCCTCTACGAGCTGTGGCGGGACCGATCGGTCCACGACGACGACCCCGCGGCCTGGGTGTTCAGTTACACCATTCTCACCACCGCGGCCGAACCGGGGCTGGACGTGATCCATGACCGGATGCCGTTCGTGATCGATGCCGCGCACTGGGCTGAGTGGCTGTCGCCGCAGCTGACCGACCCGGACGGGATCCGGGCGCTGATGCAGCCGCACGAGCCAGGCCGGTTCGCGGCGGTGCCGATCACGAGCCGGGTGAACTCGGTGCGCAACAACGGGCCGGAGCTGATCGAGCCGGCCGGCCTGGCGGACCTGCACGGCGTGGTCGACCCGGCCACCGGCGAACTGATCGGCTCGGCCGATCAGCCGCTGTTCTGATGCCTGCTGCGCCGCCCGCCGCCGAAACCTTTGAGCCGGCGACGCCGCTGGGGCCGGCCCGGCTGCACGTCAGCGACCCAGGCCGGGCGCCGATCGGCCGGCTGGTGCTGGGTCACGGGGCCGGTGGCGGAGTGGGGGCGCCCGATCTGGTCGCCGTCTTCGCAGCCGCCACTGCTCGCGGATGGCAGGTGGTGCTGGTGGAGCAGCCGTGGAAGGTGGCCGGTGGGCGGGTGGCGCCGCGCCCGGATCGGCTGGACATCGGCTGGCTGGCCGCGCTGCGGGGTCTGGATGGACTGGACGCTTCCCGGTCGGTTCGCCGGCTGCGCCGGGGCCGGCCTTTGATCGTGGGTGGCCGCAGTGCCGGTGCCCGGGTGGCCTGCCGGACTGCCGCCCAGCTGGGCGCGGCCGGGATCTGTTGCCTGGCCTTCCCGCTGCACCTGCCGGGCCAGCCGGAGAGATCCAGGGCCGGTGAGCTGCTGGGGCCGGTCGTGCCAGCCCTGGTGGTACAGGGTGATCGTGATCCGTTCGGCCGCCCGGAGGAGTTCGCCGCCCTCGGCCTGCCTGATCGGGTCGAGCTCGCCGTCGTCCCCGCTGACCATGCCCTTTCCCGGCCGGTCGCGGTGCCTCGCGCTATCGCCGAGATCGCGGTTCGCTGGCTGGGCAGGTTCGCCCCAGGGGTCCAGGACCTCGCCACGCGGGTGGAATGAGTCTTCGTGTTCTCGCGTTGTGTGCTGCGTTGCAGATCACAGAGGAGAGCAACGTGCGATTCGTGAGCACGGTGGGTGACACCATCGGCACCGCCACTGGCGACAGCGGCAGATACGGCGGCACCGCCAGCGGGACAGCTTGGGCGGGTGCCACGACCAGTGGCCGGATAGGCTCATTGCTGATGGACGATGAGGCTGGTCGCAATTCGGCGACTGAGACAGCGGGCGCCACTGAGGTCGCTTCGCAGAGCGCGGCGTCGAACGGGCGGGCGCCTGCGGGTGAGACCACGCGGCAACGCTCTGACCGGTTCGAGCGCGACGCCCTGCAGTATCTCGACCAGTTGTACTCAGCGGCGCTGCGAATGACCCGCAACCCGGCGGACGCCGAGGACCTGGTGCAGGAGACCTTCACCAAGGCGTTCGCGTCGTTCCACCAGTACCAGCCGGGAACCAACCTGAAGGCCTGGCTGTACCGGATCCTCACCAACGCCTACATCAACACCTATCGGAAGAAGCAGCGCGAGCCGCAGCAGACCCAGACCGACGAGATCGAGGACTGGCAGATCGCGCGAGCTGAATCGCACACCTCGAGTGGCCTGCGTTCGGCCGAGGCGGAGGCGCTGGACCGGCTGCCCGACTCCGACGTCAAGCAGGCGCTGCAGGAGATCCCGGAAGAATTTCGGATCGCGGTGTATCTAGCCGACGTCGAGGGCTTCGCATATCGCGAGATCGCGGACATTATGGGAACGCCGATAGGCACCGTGATGTCGCGGTTGCACCGCGGCCGCCGTCAGTTGCGGGGCCTGCTGGAGCAATACGCCAAGGAGCGCGGCATGGTGACCACACAGCAGGATGGTGCGGCGTGAACTGCGGACCCGACGATCCCGATTGCACAGAAGTCCTGGCCCGGGTCTACGAGTATCTGGACGGCGAGATGGGGCCGCTGGATCTGCAGAAGATCCGCGAGCATCTGGATGACTGCGGCCGCTGCCTGGAGCAGTACGACATCGACATCGCGCTGAAGGCGCTGATCCGCCGCAGCTGCATGTGCGAATCGGCTCCGATCGAGCTGCGCGAGCGGATCCGGGTCACCATCAGCCAGGGCCGCGCGCAGCTCTGAGCGCTGCGGCTCAGCTGTTGGGGCGGTGACCGTGGTTCGACGCACTGTTCTTGCGGCTGCGGCGCTTGCGTGAGCGCTTGCTCATTCGATGGCTCCTCTGTGGGCGGTTCGATGGTCTGCGGTCATCTTTCCATGACCTGAAGGTGTGCCCGACCGGGAGGACCAATCGCCGGAAGATGCCTGATCCGGCGCTGCTACGGGCTTCGGTCCTCCCCGTCGGCCCGCTCTGACCCGGGGACGGCGGTCTCGCTACCCTCAGCGCATGGCTGAGCAGGTGCACGCGGAACTGGTGGGGAATGTGCTCCGGGTCGAAGTCAGCGCGGGCGACGTGGTCACTCCGGACGACGTGCTCGTGATCATGGAATCCATGAAGATGGAGATTCCAGTCCACGCTGAGCGCGGCGGAACCGTCACCGTCGTGGCGGTAACTCCTGGCGACGTGGTCTCCGAAGGGGATCTGCTGGTCGAACTCAGTTGATCTTGGAAGTTCCGGGCTCAAGAATTCCCGGCGCCCGGCCGAACCTGCTCAGGTGAGCGAACCCGTATCGGTTGTCCCCTTCCTCCGCGCGCTCACTGAGCTATACGGGTCCGATCTGCATTGCAAGGTCGGATCCCCGCCCCGGGTCCGGATCGACGGTCACCTGCGTCGGCTGGATGTGCCGCCGCTGACCGCCGAGGACACCGAGGCGATGGTGGCTCAGGTCCTGCGCGCCGATCTGGCGCTGGAGTTCGCCCAGACCAACGAGGCCGACTTCGCCTACTCGGTGCCTGGGGTCGGCCGATTCCGGGTGAATGCCTTCCGCGCCCGGGGTGCGGTCGGGCTGGTGTTCCGCCGGGTGTCGGTGGGTGCCATCCCGCTCGGTGATCTGGGTTTGCCGGAGGTGATCGGGCGGCTGGCGATGGAACGGCGCGGGCTGGTGCTGGTCACCGGGCCGACGGGGTCGGGCAAGACCACGACGCTGGCGGGCATGGTCGACAAGATCAACAGTGAGCGGGAGGCTCACGTCGTCACGATCGAGGATCCGATCGAGGTGCTGCACGAGGACAAGCTGGCGATGATCAACCAGCGCGAAGTCCGGGTGGACACCGGCGATTTCGCCATCGCTCTGCGGGCGGCCATGCGACAGGACCCCGACGTGATCCTGATCGGCGAGATGCGGGACGCCGAGACCGTGCAGGCCGCCCTGGCCGCGGCCGAGACCGGGCACTTCGTGATGTCGACCCTGCACACCCAGGACGCTCAGGAGACCATCGCCCGGATCATCGACTTCTTCCCCCCGCATGAGCAGAAGCAAGTGCGGCAGGCCATGTCCGGATCGCTGCGTGGGATCATCTGCCAGCGGCTGGTCTCCCGCTCCGACGGCCAGGGCCGGTGCCTGGCGGTGGAGATCTGCGTGAACACGGGCCGCATCGCCGAGGCGATCGCCGACCCGCAGAAGACTTCCTCGCTGACCGACCTGATCAGCGAGGGCAACTTCTACGGCATGCAGACCTTCGACCAGCACCTGGTGATGCTGATCCGGGACGGCGTGGTGTCGATGGACGACGCGATGGCCGCCGCCAGCAATCCGCATGACCTGACCGTCGAGCTGCGCCGGCTCGGCATCGTCGCCTAGTTCTCTGCCGTGTGCGGCGCTGGTGAGGGCGCCGCTCGCGCAGTGTGACGCGATTCACTGCCCGGCAGCCTGCGCGAGTCGGCCGGATTGACGAGATGACACACAGCGGCCGCCGGCGGGCGGGGGGGGGGCCCGCACACCCGCGGGGGGGGGGGGGCGGTTTGCCGGAGACCCCCCACCGCGGCGGCGGGGGGCGGGGGGCGGGCCCACAACGGCGGGGGGCCGGATGGTTGCAGAGGGGCCCGCAGGTGCGAGGTCAGGCTGCGGCCTTGGTCTCCCAGAAGATCTCCGCGATCTGGTCGATCCCGGCCAGCAGTTCGTCGGCCGCCTTCACGTCGAAGCTGCTCTTGGTCCCGCCCGGTCCGCCGCCGGCCAGCTTGGTGGTCTTGTTGAACAGCTCGTGCAGCTGGGGATACTTCTCGAAGTGCGGGGGCTTGAAGTAGTCCGTCCACAGCACCCACAGATGGTGCTTGACCAGGTCGCTGCGCTCTTCCTTGATCACAATCGCCCGGGCCTTGAAGGCTTCGTCGTCCGAACCGTTGTACTTCTCGATGATCGCTTTGACCGACTGCGCCTCGATCTTGGCCTGAGCCGGGTCATACACGCCGCAGGGGAGGTCGCAGTGGGCGCTGACCTCAGGTACCCGGGCGATATCGAGGAGACGCGAAAGCATCGTCACTCCTTTGCTCTGGGAAGGGTGCGGATCTCCGGCACCACAAGAACGCTACTCCGGCCCGGCTCGGTGGCGCGACGAGGTGACTGAGGTCGCCCGCTACTGCGAATGCTTGTCAGTCCGAGGGTGCAGGCGCCCGGGCCGCGGCCAGCATCGGGCCAGCACCACCGCCAGCTGACCTGCAGGTTCGATGGCGCCGAGCAGCCAGGAGTCCACTCCTTCGGCCGGGTTGTCCCGCTCCACCCACCAGCCGCCGTCCTGAAAGCTGACCAGCCGCTTCACCGCGATCGGGCGGCCGGGCAGCCGGACCACGACCAGGTGCCCCAGCCGGGCCCGGTGCGGCGCCCCGCGCACCAGCAGCAGGTCGCCGTCGCGGAGGGCCGGCTCCATGGAGCGGCCGCGGACCCGCACCAGGCTGAAGCCGAACATCGACGGCCCATGCGCCCAGGGGGCGGTGGTCAACGCCTGCACACTTTGTCACCTAGATCCGTTCTGATTGGGCTGTTCCCGTCACGAGTCGTCACTGCAAGTAGTGATTGATGGCCCGCAAGCGAGTGACAGGGTCGACTGGGTTGCGCCGGGGGGTTGTTCGGCGGAAGAGTCGCCCACGTCATATCGGATCTCTTTCCCCAGCGAAGGCTCATGGACGAGAATCTCACCGCCACGTCCGCATCACATCGAGAAGACTCCTTCGACATCGCCGTGCGCGGATACCACCGTGGCCAGGTGCAGGAGTACATGGCTCGCAGCGGCCAGCTGCTGAACACCCTGGAGCAGCACCTCCAGGTTGCCCGTGCCGACGTGGATCGGGCCAAGGCGGACGCCGATGAGGCGCGGGCCGAGACCGACCGGTTGCGCGCTGAGCAGGCTCAGGCCAAGCCGCTGCATCAGGAGGTCAGCTCGCGGCTGTCCCAGATCCTCAAGCTCGCCGCTGAGGAGGCCGATCAGGAACGCGCCACAGCCGAGGCCGAGATCGCCCAGCTCCGGACGGATTCGAGCGCTGAGGCAGAGCGAGCCATCGCTGAGGCCAGGGCTCAGGCCGAAGAGCTGATCACCAGCGCTCGGCGGACCGCTGAGCTGGAGCTGACCCAGGCCCGGGCCGAGGCCGACCGGGATCTGACCACCGCCCGGGAGGAGGCCAACCGGCTCCGCCTGGCCTCGGTTCGCCAGACCCAGAACCTGCTGGACGAGGCCCGCCGCCGCGCGGGCGCCGTCAACGAGGTCTCCAATCACCGGCTGGAAACGCTCACCGCGACCCACGGCGAGGCCGTGCTGCGGCTGGGCCAGATCCGCGATGTGCTGGCCGACCTGCTGGACCGGGACACCGCGGCCGGATCCCTGTCCGAGGTGGTCGAAGCGGTGCTGGCGCCGGGGCAGGATCTGCCCGAGGTCGAGGACGTCGAACTGGCCGAGGACGATGACCAGGCGCAGGATGCCGAGCCCGCGAACGAACTCGCCGGTGAGGCTCCGGGGCCCGATCCGCTCACTGATCCTCTGGAGGAACCCCTCGACGACGCGTCCGCCGTTGCCGATCCGGCTCGGAAAGACGACACGGCTCACCCGGGTGAGCTGGACGACGCCGAGCCCGAGCCGGTCGCGGCTCGCTCCGCCGACGGCGACCCGGCGATCGACCTGCGCGATCGTCGTCTGCGCAGCACGCCGGGGGAGCACACCCTGCCCCGGCGCTGAGGCCGGGTACTAGCGTCTGGCTCATGCTTGCCGCCTTCGCCGCTGCCGTCGATGAGAACGATCCGCTGGCTGGCCTGGTGGTCGGGCAGCGGCCGGAACCAGAGCTGCCCGCGGGCTGGGTCAAGGTCGCGCTGAAGGCGGCCAGCCTGAACCAC